>NZ_CFAHBC010000017.1:0-57453 GCF_983179755.1 Brotaphodocola sp.
GTCGATTCGATCAAACTGATCCTCACTTGATTTCCTATCATATTAAAAACAAAAAAGCAGACCCCCGCCAGAGTCTGCCTATTTCTTTCTCAAAATGATTTTCAAATCTTTCATCTTTAGCCCTGGTTTTATTTATAGACAGGATGGTACAAACGAACTGTCTTTGTTTATTTCATTTTTTTGTAACAGAAACATCATTTATTGTATGTAGTTTGAGAGAAAATGTCAACTATTTTTTTTAATTATGATACAATGTGGATATAAGTGAAGACAAACAGGAGGCATTTTATGATCTACACCACAACCTATAATTCCCCGATTGGACCGTTTTTTCTTGCGTCAGATGACATTGGGCTCATCGGTGTCTGGATGGACGGGCAGAAATATTTTGCCGATTCCATAAAGGCAAAATCCTCAATCAGCAAAGAGACGGATATTCTCTCACAGACCAAACACTGGCTTGATATCTACTTTTCTGGCAAAAATCCTGATTTTCTGCCCCCGCTCCACCCGCAGACTTCCTCCGACTTTCGCAAAGCCGTGTGGAAGATTCTCCTTACGATCCCCTACGGGCACACAATGACTTACGGAGAGATCGCCAAACAGCTTGCCAAAGAAAACGAAGTCTCCAAAATGTCCGCTCAAGCGGTCGGCGGTGCAGTCGGGCACAATCCGATTTCTATCATCGTCCCGTGTCATCGCGTTGTCGGAGCAAACGGCAGTCTGACCGGATATGCCGGCGGGATCGATAAAAAGATCAAACTGCTGACTCTCGAACACACCGACATGAGCCATCTCTTTGTTCCGAAAGCAAGTTTTTCTTTACAACCGGAACCGGAGTGAACGGGAAGTCTCTGCCGTACATAATTTTATCCGGATAATCAGATTCTTTCCTGCCTTGGCAGACTGTCCCTGACGCAGAGCGTTCCAAAGCCCACATAAGGATTCGGATACTCTGAAAATCCCGGAAGCTGGCGTGCGCCCCGCCTCAAATATGCCTTAACTTTCTCACCATAGAGATAGGGATCATTTCCATTTACAATTCCCCACTCCATCATCAACGCTGTGCTCCCTGTCACGACAGGTGTCGCAAATGAAGTCCCGGACACCTGCCGATACCCGCCTCCGGGCAACGGTGCCATAAGCCCGACTCCGGGTGCAGCAAGATCCGGTTTTACAAACTGATTTTTCCTCGTAAATCCGCGCCCTGAAAAGTCCGCATATGACTGATAAGCGCTGTTATATGCCCCGACTGTGATCACATTCTGGGCGCAGGACGGAATCGTCAGCGTCGTGTCCGGCGATGGGCGCAAGAACCGTGTGGACTCGCCGAGAACTCCGGCTGACGGAAGCCACAGATCATACCGCCCCACGACGGTCTGAACTGCCGTGATCCAAAACGTCCAGTCCCCGCTCTCGACATATGCCCCTTCATCCGGCACAAAGTCAAAATAGATTTCCTGAGCGAGACTGTACGGCCCCGGCTTTCCGTAATAAATCAAGATCTGCGTCTGACGATAACGGCAGCGCACTGCACCGAGCGTCTCAGCCAACGGGCCAACGATCTCCCCGGTCGGTGTCTGAAGACGGATCTCAAACTGATCCGTGTAATCTTTCCAGAGCTGTACCGAAAATCCATTTTCATATTCCCCGACGAGAAGTTCCACCTTTGCTTCTTCCGCATTTGTCTCGGTCGGTGTTCTACGAAATCCTGCTCCGTTCCCACTTGCACCTGCTCCCAAATTTTGATTCCTGCGTTCTCTCACAATGCCTGAAACGTGACCCGAGGAAGCCCCCTCATTCCCGCTCCCGACGACAATCGTCGTTCTTCCGTAATTTCCAATGTCATTCAAAAATGTCTCCAAAAGACTGCTCCCATCATGAGACCCATAGGTATTTCCAAAACTCAGATTCAGCGCAAGAGGACGATTCTCCCCCACTGCCCGCACAACTGCAAAATTCACGGCTCGCATAACTTCAGTTGTCCGTGGAAATCCCTCCGCCCGCAAATTTGCCTGCGGATTGCCAAGTTTGATTACAAGCAGCTCACTCTCATAGGCAACCCCGCGGTAACGCCCCTGCCTTGCCCTTCCATTTCCGACTGCAATCCCTGCAACCGCTGTCCCGTGACTACTGCTGTCAACAGACGGAAGAATGCGATACGCCTGATTTCGATCTCCACCCGCAAGCGCCTGGTTGATCTCCTCCCTCGTAAATACCTGTCCAAGCGTCTGGTCCCAGAGTGCAAGAATCCGTGTCGTCCCATCCGGATTGCGAAAATCCTCATGAAACCAGTCAATCCCCGAATCTGCCACAGCGATGATCGTCCCTCTTCCAGTAAGTCTACCAAGTCCGTCAAATCCGCTAAATTCGTTTTTTTCTCCCTGTCCGTCATCAAAATCGCGTCCATTCCCAGATTCATCAAACGGCTCTTGAAGCGCAGAAATACACGAGGCTGTCCCAATCGTTTCCGAAAAGAACAGCCTCTTTGGTTTTTCTATGTATTCAATTTGTGGCAGAGCACTCACCCGTTCAATCAGAGACTCTGGCAGAGTCAGGATCGCATATTCATTGCGCATTTCCTCAACTTTTATTTTATCACGTTGCCCTGTGTCGCGTTCTCGTTCAACCTGATTTTCAAGTGCATCGAGACTGCCTGAATATTTGACAATCAGCTCCCAGGTTTTCTCCTGCGGATTGTACCCCGTCTCAAGTTCCTGCGAGCGCGCCCTCTCCTCCGGCGTGACATCAAGTGAGAGATTTAAGATATTTTCCAGTTTCTGATTCGTCGAAGTTCCCATTTTTTCCACACTCAAATCAATTTCTGCCATTTCTGTCTTGCCAATCCATTCATTCGGCTTTTCATTTTTCTGTCTAAGATATTCCAGAGCTCATCAAAACATTCTTCCCCGCCCGATTATTTAAGATCTAAGCACATTTTAAGATCTAAATCGCAAATCCGGAATACTGCGTCATATACAGCTCATAATACTTTCCCTGTTTCTTTAACAGATCTTCATGAGTTCCGCTCTCCACAATCTCGCCGTGATCCATCACGACAATCAGATCCGAGTCGCGAATCGTCGACAGGCGGTGCGCGATCACAATGCTCGTGCGCCCCTGCATGATTTTCTGCATCGCAGTCTGAATCGCCTTCTCCGTCCGGGTATCGACATTTGAGGTCGCCTCATCGAGAATCAGAATCTCCGGGTCTGCGACAAACGCGCGGGCGATCGCAAGAAGCTGTCGCTGACCCTGACTGATTGTCGCACCTGCTCCTTCGAGAACCGTATCATACCCCTGTGGGAGATGGTGAATCATTTCCGCACAATAACTCATTTCCACAGCCCGCTCGATCTCCTCCTCACTTGCCTCTTCTCTGCCGTATCTTAAATTGTTGCGGACGGTATCGGAAAACAGAACCGTGTCCTGCAACACAATCGCCATGTGTTTTCGCAGATCATCCCGCGCAATCGTTCGGATATCACGACCATTGATCAGAATCTCTCCGCTGTCAATCTCATAAAACCGCATCAAAAGATTTACAATCGTCGTCTTTCCGCTTCCAGTCGCCCCGACTAGAGCAATCTTTTTTCCTGCCGGAACCGCCAATGAGAAATCTTTGATTACCGGCTTTCCGGACTCATACGAAAAGCTGACATCACGAAATTCCACCGAAGCCTGTTCCTGTCCCGCATGAACCGCACGGACAAAGGATTCCCCATCCATGTCCTCATTTTTTTCATCGAGAACGCGAAACACCCGCTCCGCTCCTGCAACCGCAGTCTGCAGCTGCCCGTAAATCTGAGCGATCTCATTGATTGGACGGCTGAACTGTTTTGCATAGACGATAAATGCCGAAATCACACCGACAGAGATCATGCCTTTTAAGGAAAAATATCCTCCAAAGACGGCAATGATCACAAATCCTGTATTACCGATCGCATTCATAATCGGTCCCATGACCCCGCTGAAAATGTCGGTCCGGATTCCCGCCTTTGTGAGCGCATTTGCAGTCTCACAGAATTCCTCTGTCGTGATTTTCTGGCGGTTGTAGGCGATGATCGTCGCATAACCTGAAACCATCTCCTCGACCGTGCCATTCAGCTGTCCGAGAAGCATCTGACGCTTTCTTGAAAACTTTCGCACCTGACCTGAGAGAATCTTTGTCGCAATCAGAGTCAACACAACTGTAATTAGACTCAGCAAGGCAAGTTGCCAGCAATACCAGATCATGACAACCATTGTTCCAACGATTGTGAGCACCCCTGAGCAGAACGATGGCAGAGATTGAGAGACCGTCGTCGAGATATTTTCGATGTCGTTTGTCATCCGGCTCATCACATCTCCGTGCGAGTGGGTGTCCATATATCGGATCGGCAAATCAACAAATTTTCCAAACAATTCCTCCCTCATCTGCTTTACAACGCTTTGACCAAGTCTGGCGCTTAAAAGTCTCTGAAAAAGCCCGCTGACACTGTAACAAAGATAAACAAAAATCATCGCAATCAGGCTGGAACCCAGATTTCCATGTTTCTCTTTCGCAATGATATCCACAGCCCGGCTCTGAAGACTCGGCGCATAGATACCACAGACGGTTCCAAACACCACAACTCCAATCATCGCAAAGACAACTGCCCGCTCCCGCGCAAAATAAGAGAGCAGTCGTTTCAATGTTCCGCGAATATCGTTTGCATACTCAATCTTCGCAAATCTCTGTCCCCTCGTTCTCGTTCCGGGGAGGTTTCCCTGAACCAACTTCGGAATTTTTTCGTTTCCTTCGTTCATGCAAATACTCCCTCCTCCCCGATCTGAGAGCGATAGATATCCTGATAGGCAGGACAGGTTCGCAAAAGTTCCTCGTGCGTTCCACAGGCAGAAATCTCTCCATTCTCCATCAGAATAATCCGGTCTGCATGGCAAACAGAAGCAATTCTCTGCGCCACAATGATCTTCGTGCAGTCTGAATGAGACTCCCTCAGCGCCCGATAAAGCAAAGCCTCGGTCTTTAAGTCAAGCGCGCTCGTCGCATCATCAAAAATCAGAATTTCTGCCGGTTTGAGCACAGCTCTCGCAATCGAGATTCGCTGTTTCTGCCCTCCGGACAGGCTCATTCCGCGCTCTGCGACCTGCGTGTCATATTGCAGTTCTGTCGATGAGATAAATTCATCCGCCTGCGCGATCACGGCAGATCTCCTGATCGCCTTCTCATCCGCATTTGGATCTCCCCAACGGATATTTTCTCCGATTGTCATTGAGAACAGCTCGCTCTTTTGCAGGACAACCGCAATTTTCTCCCTTAAAGCCTCCTGCCGGTACTCCCTGACATCGACTCCGTCGACAAATACACTTCCCTCCGTCACGTCATAGAAGCGGGAAATCAGGTTCAGCAGGGTTGTCTTTCCACATCCAGTCGCCCCCATAATGCCAATTGTCTCTCCTCTGTGAATCGAGAGACTGATATGAGACAACACCATCTCCGTATTTCCCGGATAGGCAAACGAGACCTCACGAAATTCAATCTCACCTCTTCGTTCACCGTTTTCTTCTCCACATTCTTCTCCGCGTTCTTCTCCGCGTTCTACGCCTACGTTCTCTTTGTCTTTCTCTTTGCCTCTCAATTCACCAATCTTTTTCAATTCACCAATCTTTTCATCTCCCGGCTCACTCTTCGCTTTCGTTTTCAGTTTCATTTTTTGTTCCGTTTTTGCACAAGCTCCAACAAACGTTCCATCTTTAATCTCCGGTTCGCTCTCAAGTACTTCCTTCACCCGCTTCCACGAAGCCAAGCCCCTTGAGATATTCTGAAACAACATCACCATCATCAAAATTCCGTGAAGGAGCTGGGTTGTGTAAGTGATTCCCGCCATGATACTGCCCGGTGTCGTTCTCCCGGCTCCGACCTCAAACGAGCCGACGAGCAAAATCAATGCCACAACCAGATACATCATCGCATTGATCACCGGATTCATGAATGCAAAAATGACGAGCGTCCGAAGCTGAATCCCGACAAGCCCCTCATTCGCCTTTCCAAACCGCTTCTTCTCATATGTCTCACGGACACAGGCCTTAATAATGCGGATCGCAGAGACATCCTCCTGCATGATCGCATTGATCTGATCGAGCTGAGCCTGCAATTTCAAGAACAGCGGTCTTGATCTCCACAGGCAGAACACAAGTGTCCCGACAAGAAACGGAAACGCGCACACGACAATCTCCCCAAACCGTACGTCCAGGCGAAACATCCAGTACATGCTTCCAAACGTCAACAACAAAGTGCGAAGCATACCACGGACAAACTGGGAAACGAAATTCTGCACCTGCGTGATGTCGTTGGTCACTCTCGTCACCAGAGAACCTGCGCCAAACCGGTTCATCTGTGGAAATGAAAACTTCATGATCCGGTCAAAACAGTCTTTTCGCATCTCATTTCCAATGTTTTGCCCCGAAATATGGACGAAAACATTGTTCATTGAGCCACAAAAACACCCCAAAAGCACAATGAGGATCATTCTTAAACCCAGAGTCCAGATCACGTTCATATCTCCGACCCCGCCATGATTCAGTCCCAAAACTCCCTCATCCACAATTCGGCTCATCATTCTCGGTTGGAGCAGGTCCATCATCACCTCTCCAACCATAAAAAGCCCCGCCAATACTGCAAAATAAAGATAACGCCGAATGTATTTCCACATAGTCAATCCTTCCCCCGGTCCGCAGAAAATAACTCTCCCTCCGCTTTTTACCTACCCCCAATTTCTAAGTTCTAGTTTACCGCTTTTTTCGCAATTCTGCAAACACTGGATTCTCTGTAAACCCTGGATTTTCCGCTTTGACTTCGGGTTCCTGTTCCTATATCACACTGACATGATTTCTTACTCGTCCATCCCCACACATTCCATGATGATCTTCTCACATCTCTCATACCCCAATTCTGAGCTATTTAATGACAGCGTGTAGTTGCTCGCCTTTCCCCACTTCTGATCTGTATAAAAATTATAGTTTGTCATCCTTCTCTTATCCGTATCCGCCATCATCTTCCTCGCCTCCTGCTCAGAAACCGCATAGATCCGGCAGATTCTCTGCGTCTTCTCCGGCAGATTTCCATGTATAAACACATTAAGCACATCCGTTCGGTCTCTCAAAACAAAATCCGCATTTCTTCCGATAATCACACACGGTTCTTTCTCTGCAATTTCCAGAATGATCTTTCTCTGGACCTCGCAGACGAGATCTTCCATCGATTTTCCGGCACTGTCCCGTCCGGCAAGTGCATAGGCAAACAGTCCTTTTCTCGGAGAGAGTTCTGCACTCTCCTGAATGTACTCCGGAGCCAGTCCTGACTGCTGTGCAATCTGGTTGATCAGATTCTTGTCATAGTAAGCAATCCCAAGTTTCTTTGCAACTTCCTCTCCGATGAAACGTCCCCCGCTTCCAAATTCTCTGCTGATTGTGATGATTCGTTTTTTCATTGCATTTTCCTCCTTTTAGACCTTTATTTTATTTCACTTACAGTGTAGTGAAATTATCAATTCAGAACCTCTACGGTCGTCTTTGTGATTTTCTTCAAGAACACATAGCCAACCAGACAGGACAGGGCTTCCGTGATTGGGAACGACCACCAGATCAATGTAAGATCTGCCTGACCATTTCTCGCGAAAATCGAGAACACACCTGCGAGTGGCAAAATGATCACAAGCTGTCTGAGCAGAGAGATCACGAGCGATTCGAGTCCGCGGTTCAATGCCTGATAAATGCCCTGATAAGCAACATTGATTCCTGCAAAGAGGAAACTGATCGAAATCACACGCATTGCCCCAATAAAATACTCACGCGACTGTCCCGCATTGAACAACGTCGCAAACGATTCCGGAAATCCTTCTGTCACAAAGATACCAAAAACCATCAGAATCACAGTATACAAAATTCCATATTTGATTCCGTCCCGAATTCTCTTTCTGCTTCGCATTCCATAACCAAACGCAAGAATCGGCGTGATTGCGTCTCTCAGTCCAAAAGCGAGAAAGAGCACAAACTGCTGAACCTTGTAGAAAAGTCCATATGCTGTCTGCGCAGACGGACTGAATTTGAGAATTAAATTCATAGCATACACCATGATCGACATCAACGCCTGCGCGATAATTGCCGGAAGTCCGACCGCATAAATTTCCCGAATAATCGATCCATTCGGCTTCATCAGTTTCATACCGTGCTCAAACTCTTGATTTAGTCTCAGATGAAAGATCAAAAGAAGTCCCGCAGACACCACCTGACCGATCACCGTCGCATAAGCAGCACCGCGGACTCCCATTTCCGGAACCGGTCCGAGTCCATAAATCATAATCGGATCTAAAACGATATTGACAACTGCGCCGACTACCTGACCGATCGTCGAATAGAGGGAACGTCCCGTCGCCTGAAGCAATTTCTCAAACAGTGAAAAATAGATAATTCCAAATGAGACTACACAGCAGATTTTCAAATAGCTCACCGCCATTTCAAGCACTTTCGGATCAATTGTCTGAGACGAGATATAGGCTTTTACTCCAAAAATTCCAAACAGTAGACAGATCAGATAAATGACTGCCCCGAGAAACAGGCTATTGCCCGCAATCATTCCCGCTTTCTTTCGATTTCCCTGTCCCAAAGTTCTCGCAAGCAGCGCATTCGTTCCGACTCCGGTTCCAATTCCGACTGCAACCATCAGCATCTGGATCGGAAAAACCAGCGTCAACGCATTCAGCGCCGACTCGCTTCCCGTCTTCATATTTCCGACAAAGGCACTGTCCACAATGTTGTAGACTGCCTGAAGTGCCATCGATAGGATCATCGGGATTCCCATCTGAACCATCAGCTTACCAACCGGCATCTCCTTCATTTTATTGCTTTCTGCCATTTTCTTTTTCTCCTCCTTCTTCTTTTTGTCCCCATAAAATCAAAAAAGTGTGTATCTTTTCCCGTAAGTTGACAAGTTGGACTTACGCTGATAAGCTACACACTAGGACAAACTTTTTGTATAAAAAAGAATGTGCCTTGGCACATTCTCGCGCCGAGGTGCGGTTGCTTCGGCAACCATCTTCCCCTGCGCCGAGTGCGCATCCTTGCGGAGCATTTTTTGTATGATAGGACGCAATTTCCTATCATATAAAAAAGAATGTGCCCTGGCACATTCTCGCGCCGAGGCGCGGTTGCTTCAACAACCATCTTCCCCTGCGCCGAGTGCGCATCCTTGCGGAGCATTTTTTGTATGATAGGACGCAATTTCCTATCATACAAAAAAACGAGCAGTCAAAAACTGGATTTACGCAGTTTCTGCTACTCGTTTACCCGCTCATTATATTTCCTGTTTTTCAAAAAGTCAACAAAAAATTTGCTTGCTTTTTTCTCTTTTCCTCGTTTATAATAGGCTTACGAAAATGGAATTCAAACAAAATCATCAAGAAAAGCCGGCTTTTACAGAGCGTGAAATCAGGAGGATTTGCTTACCCTCACCGATTTCACGCTTTTTTTATTTCATAGGAACTTGCGTCCTATGAACCAAAAATGCTCCGCAAGGGTGCATATTCGGCTTCCTTCTTGCTGCAAACGAAAGGAGTTTTTGTCATGAACAACACCAAAAACAAACTGGCAGATATGCCAATCCGCCCCCTGCTATACACAATGGCAGTCCCTCTGATGCTCTCGCTTCTCGTCCAGTCTCTCTACAACATCGTCGACAGCATCTTTATCGCAAGACTCTCTGAGACTGCGCTGACTGCGACCTCCCTCGTCTATGCGATTCAGTTTCTGATGATTGCGATCGGTGTCGGAACCGCAGTCGGTTTGAATGCCCTGCTCTCCAAAAAGATCGGGCAACACAAGATTGACGAGGCCTGTCAGACTGCGACAACCGGTCTTTTTCTGATGCTTGCAACCGCTCTCTTCTTCTCACTTGTCGGCGTCTTCTTCTCGGATTCAATCGCCAAAAATATGACAACTGATCCCGAACTTCGAGAACTTTGCAGACAGTACCTCTCAATCAACCTCGTCTACTGTGAGGGTATTTTTCTTCAAACTTACGGTCAGCGTCTGCTCCAGGCAGTCGGAGATACCGTGCTTTCGATGCTCTCTCTGATCATCGGCGCAATCCTGAACATCCTTCTTGATCCGATCATGATCTTTGGATTATTTGGCTGTCCTGCAATGGGAATCCGTGGCGCAGCCATTGCAACTGTCATCGGACAGATCGCAGGTGCAATCTCTGCACTTCTCTTCAATCGCTTCAAGAATCCGCTGATTCACGTTCGCTTCCGCGGTTATCGATTCAACTGGCAGGATGTCCGCGACATCTACCGCGTCGGACTCCCCACGATTGTCATGCAGGCGATCGGAAGCCTGATGACATTCACCATCAACCATCTCCTTCTTGAGATTTCGACCACTGCAGTCGCTTTCTTCGGAATCTACTACAAGCTCCAGAATTTCCTGATGATGCCAATCAACGGTCTCGGGCAGGCGGGAATCCCGATCGTCGGTTACAACTACGGTGCAAAAAATATCTCCCGCATCCGCGAGACGTGGCGAGTTTTACTCCCAACCGGTGCCGGAATTGCCCTGTGTGGAACTGTACTCTTCTGGCTCTTCCCGGGGCAACTGCTGACCCTCTTTTCCGCAAATGCACAGATGTTGGCACTCGGCGTTCCCGCACTCAGAATCATTTCCGTCTCCTTCGTCTTTGCCTCAGTCACAATTCTCTGCGGATACTTTGCTTCCGGACTCGGAAACGGAATCGTCAACATGGTCAGCGCGGGAATCCGCCAGTTTGTCCTTCTGATTCCCTGTCTCTCCTTCCTGATCAGAACCGTTGGACTCTCGCACGCCTGGTACGCGTTCTGGATCGCAGAAGTCTGCGCCTTTGCTTACAGCTTTACCACCTCCCGCCGTCTGTTGAAGACGACAATAAAGTCTTGCTCATACAACAGCACATACAAATAAAAACAGAATTACTGCGCATCTCCGTTTCACTGCGGTCGGTGCATAACAAGCGCCACTGGCGCTTTGCACCCTCGCGGAGCGTATCACTCAGAAGGGGATTGTCTCCCCTCCTGAGAAGACTTGTTTGGACTTAATTCAGCCGGTACAATTTCTTGTACTTATCCTTCAAATAATTCACATAATAATGCGGATCGAAGTCTTCGCCCGTCATATCACGGATGATCTCGGCACTCGTTTTCATCTTGCCGAAGCGATGAACATGCTCTCTCAAATACTCGCGAATCACCTCGAGTTTGCCAGTCTCAAGCAGTCCGTCGACATCCATCTGCGTGCGCATGTAGGCATACATCTGTGCACCAAACGCACTTCCAAGCGCATACGACGGGAAGTATCCAAACGAGCCCTGCGCCCAGTGAATATCCTGAAGCACACCCTCGGCATCATTTGCCGGACGGATGCCAAGGTACTTCTCGTAGAGATCACCCCAGAGTTTCGGCAGTTCCCGCACATCGAGATCTTCCTCGATCAGCTTTTTCTCAAGTTCATAACGCACAAGCACATGAAGGCTGTATGTCAGTTCATCTGCCTCCGTGCGAATCAGCCCCGGCTGTACCTTGTTGATCGCCCGAACAAACATCTCACGTCCAACACCTCTCAGTTCCTCCGGGAAGAGCTCTTTGAGTTTGCCGTAGAGCGGAACCCAGAACGCTTCACTGCGCCCGATCAAATTTTCAAAGAAACGGGACTGGGACTCATGCATGCCCATCGAGGCGCCCTGTCCGACAAGCGTCTGCGTCAATTCATCCGCAATTCCCATCTCATAAACCGCATGACCAGACTCGTGGATCACAGAAAACAGCGAGCTGTCGACGCGATCCTTGTAATGTGTTGTGATTCTCACATCGTGATTGTGCAGATTTGTCGTGAACGGATGCGCACTCGTCGCAAGCACGCCTTTCTTGAAATCAAAACCCACATATTTTGCAAGGAACTCCCCGAGCTCTCTCTGTTTGTCCTCGTCATACTCCCCGCTCAAAAACGAATCATCGATCGAGACGGAATCCGCACTCATCACCTGATGCAAAAGCGGAACAATCTCCTCCCTCAGAAGTTCAAAGAACGGATCGAGATGCGCCATATCAAATCCCTTCTCGTAGGTGTCAAGCATCACATCATAGAGCTTCTGTCCCTCTTTCGCCTGATATCCGGCAAATTTCTTCTGCCAGAACACAATCTTCTCGAGTGTCGGCGCGAAGCTCTCAAAGTCATTCTCCTTTCGCGCCTTCGCCCAGATCCGCGCGGAATCTGCGACGAGTTCCTGATAAGCACGGTACTCTCTCGGCGGAATGCACGCAAGTCGATCAAGCTCTTCCTTTGCCTCGCGAATTACGGCGCGATCGACCTCCGTATTCTCCTCACCCGGAACATTTTCCTGCTCTGCCTCCTCAAGAAGTTCCCTCATCTGAGGATCGGTCATAACCTCCTGATAGGCTTCCGACAAAATTCCCTGCACGCGAGCCGTGTACGGTCCCGCTTCCTCCGGAGCCAATGTCTCATTATCCCACTCAAAAAGTGTCAGCGCCGTCTGGTAAGCCATCGCGCGCTCCAATCTCTTTTCCAGTTCTTTTCTCATAATGATTTTACACCACCGTTCTGTTTTCTCTTTTTTATTCTATACTTCCAGCGAGTTTTCTCCGCTCTCCATAAATTGCTCTCTCGATCTTTTTCATCATCATAAAACCTTTGTTCTGCAAACCCAAAAATCCCAGATTTTACTCTGCTGACGACTATCCACGGAAACGACTCATCGCCGAAAAGATCTCCTGTTTTCTCGGTTTCGCCAGTCCACACGGCACATAGGAGCCTGAAAATGCACTCCATCCTTTTTTCTCAAGCGTCTCTGAGAGGATCTCCACAACCTGTCGCAGACTGCGCCGTCCGTCAATCACCTGCTCAAGCGCATATCTTAACAGGCTTGCGAGTGCCGTATTCTGCTCCGGATCAGCGAGCTGTTCAACAAAACGCATCTCCACACTCTCGCGATCGATAGAGAACGAATCCGTGCCTGAGGAACGAATCTTGCTTCCGCGCCCAGATCTCTGTTCGCCTCCCCGATCTTTTGCTCCTCTTGCCCCAAATCTGCTATCCTCCGCGCTCTGGTCTGCACTCTGCTCCCCGTATTCTTCCCTGTTCTCTGCACGATCTGCATTCCGTCCGCCTCTGCCTCTTCCATACTTTTCGGCATACACACGCCCCGTTGAAGCTGGCTTTGTCGCACCTGACGTTTTCCCTGCCTTGAATGCCTGATCAAATGCCGGAATCACGAATCCCGGTGCCTGCGTTCTTGGCGCTCTATGCGCCTTGCAGAGTTCCTTCACTCGCTCCGTGATATCCACAGGGCGGTACGCATCCATCTGAATCACCTGATCCGCGATATAGAAAAATGCACCGGAACTTCCCGCGACAAGAATCGTTGAGACTCCCGCCTTCTCATAGAGATCACGGGCACGCTCAAGAAATGGCGTGATCGGCTCTTTCTCCCTGCTGATCACCTCCTGCATAAACTCATCGCGCACCATAAAGTTCGTCGCTGAGGTATCCTCATCAATCAGGAAAAGGCGACTTCCTGCCTCAAGCCCCTCGATCACAGCACCCGCCTGTGAAGTACTTCCGCTCGCATCCTGAGTCGAAAACGTCTTTGTGTCTTTGCCATTCGGAAGATCGTTGATAAACATCGAAATATCGAGATTTCGGATGAATCTCCCCTCTTCCGCACGCAGTTTGACCGCCGTGTCATCCGTAATCACAAACTCACGCCCATCACCTGCAATATGATTGTAAACACCCATCTGAAGTGCCGACAGCAGTGTTGATTTTCCGTGATAACCGCCTCCGACAATCAGCGTGATTCCCTCCGGCACTGCCATTCCGGAAATCTCCCCGCAGTGAGGCAGAGTAAAGGTCCGGCGCATCGTCTTTGGCGACTCAAACGGCACACTCTCTTTCATCGGAAGATCGGAGATTCCACTCTTTCTCGGGAGAATCGAACCATCTGCGACAAACGCCGTCAAATGTTCCCTTCTCAAAATCTCTCGCATCTGATGCTGATCCTCTGCTAGAAAGACTGTCTCCTCCACCTGTTTTTTATTCAGATTTCGATAGAAAAAACTGCGCTCCACGCACTTTGGCAGAAAATCAAACAGAATTTTCTCAAGACCACCTGCATCGATCGTCCGCCCAAATGCCGGAAAACCGACATGAAAAC
Source organism: Brotaphodocola sp. (assembly GCF_983179755.1). NCBI lineage: Bacteria > Bacillati > Bacillota > Clostridia > Lachnospirales > Lachnospiraceae > Brotaphodocola > Brotaphodocola sp. The sequence continues at coordinate 14,240 of NZ_CFAHBC010000017.1, forward strand.
GAGCCGTCAGCTTTCTCTCCTCAATCTCACAGGCACTTCGCTCAAGCACCTCCTGTCCGCAACGGCTGATCGAGATCAGTCCGCTCTTTCCCGATCCCCTCGTCTTAAAATTGTAAGACTCGATCTGACTCGCAAACTGGCGAACCAGAAAATCCTCGAGTGCGATCCTCATAAACGGTTTTGCAAGATATTCCGCCGGAAATCCCGCTTTCTCAAGTGCAATCTCCACATGAACACTTGACGGGGAGGCAAACGGATCGCCCTGCACATGGTCGATGACAAGCTCATACGTTCCAAACGAATACGCCCCCGCGAGAGACTTATACGCCGGATAGCTCTTGTGATCCATCGCCCGCAACATCGTGCGCAGTTCATTTGATGATTTTCCCGCACTCTTATTCCATGAGCGATTCGCCTCCTTATCTGATACCCGATTTGATGATCGATCCGGCAATTTTCTTGATGATTCCTGCATAGTCTTAAACACCTTTCCTATTTCTATTCCTATGAAACAAAGAAACGGCACACCGGATATCCGGAGTGCCGTTCCTGTTCCTGCACAGTCGTATCAGAAGTATTTTTTACTTCCCCAGAGGTTGGCTTTTTTCAGATCCAGATATTCGTTGTAGGCCTTCTCCAAAATCTGCTTCTCATTGGAAAACTTGAGCAGATGGTACGCCTCATAAAACTTGTAATACCCTGAATCCACAAAATGCTCTTCGCGTTGTGGCTTGCTGTAATAACTGTCCGCCATCATCAGATACCAGTGCACATCCTTCTCCACCATATCCTGCGGGGTGTTGAACGAGTAAGAACTCTTTCCGATATACTTGATAATGGAAGCGCTGACACCCGTTTCTTCCTTTACTTCCCGAAGTGCCGTCTCCTTATACTCTTCTCCTGCTTCCACAGTGCCCTTAGGCAGAACCCAGCCCTCATACTTATTCTTGTAATTCTTGTAGAGAACCAGAATCTTACCGCGAAATATCACCACACCTCCACAGCTCGTTGCTTCTATCATTGCAATTCCTCCTGCCCAGCCACGCATTCTGCGTCGCTTTGGTGTGTCCAATTAGACCGCCTGCAATCACTCAAAAAATATAAAATGATTGCGATTGGTTTTAGTATAACTCGTATTTGCAGAAGTTGCAAGTTGAAGTTCTGCTTGTTACTGTTCATGCGCCCTACAAACTTTACCTCGAGAACCACTGTTACAGTTCATGCAAAGCACAAACTGTAACAGGATTTTGCCGATGCTTCGTATCCTAAATCGGCAAAATCTGCTTCCACCACCTTATCTTACGGCACTTTCGGTTCCAAAAGTGCCTACCTACAAACTTTACCTCGAGAACCACTCATCAAAGATCTTTCTCGCAATCGGAGCGGCAACTTTTCCGCCTGATCCGCTCTCCTCAACCAGAACAGTAACCACGATCTGCGGATTGTCCACCGGCGCAAATCCCGTAAACCACGAATGTGTCTCTTTTCCGGTCTCAAACTCCGCAGAACCCGTCTTTCCCGCCACAGCATAGGCATCTGTTCGCACAGCCGATCCGGTTCCCGCCGTAACAACTCCACGCATCAGCGCTGAGAGCGTATCCGCCTCCGCCGAATTCATCAAAGTCCCATAAGATGCAGGAAGAAATTTCTGCACAGTCTCCCCGACTGCACTCTCCACATGATCAATCAGGTATGGCTTCATCAGGATTCCACCATTTGCGATTGCCGAAGTAATCATCGCATTGTGAAGCGGAGTCATCTGCGTCTCACCCTGACCGATCGCAGTCTGAAGACGTTCCCAGTCGCCTGCATCCTCCGCAAGTACAAACGAACTCTTGCTGTACGCAATTGAAATCGGAAGCTCCGAGTTAAACAAAAGACTGTTCGCCATCGTCCTCACTCCGCCAAGCTCAAAATCAAGCCCCATGCTCGCAAAAGCGCCGTTGCACGAGTTTGCAAATGCCTGACGGATATCCTGATGACCATGAGCTTCGCCGTGATAGCAGGAAATCTTGTAATCCCCAACCTGGTACGAGCCATCGCAGTCGAACGTGAAATCCTGCCAGGTGTTCGGATGCTGACGAATGTAAGCGAGCATCGTCACAATCTTAAATGTCGATCCCGGTGGGTAAAGACCCTGCGTCGCGCGGTTTAAGAGCTGTGCCTTTGTGTTGTCGCCCGAGATCAGGCTGTCCCAGTCCTGTGCGAGCGTATTCGGATTAAATCCCGGCTTTGACACCATCGCAAGAATTTTGCCGGTTGACGGCTCTATAACGACGACTGCGCCACGGTGATCTCCGAGCGCATCCGATGCGACCTTTTGCAGTCCGACATCGAGGGTCGTCACGACATTGTCTCCGATATTTTTATCGCCTGCAAGCTCATTTGCCGTTCTCTCCACAAGATTGACATGAGAACTCAAAAGGTAGAAATTTGCCAGCGACTCAAGCCCCGTCTTTCCGTGATCTGAGTATCCGACAACATGAGCAAAAAGAGAGTCAAACGGATATGACCGTCTCTCACTTCCATCATCCGCGACTGTCGTCTGCGCAAGCACCTGTCCATCACTGCTCAAAATCTCTCCGCGCACAATCCGGTCCGCAAAACTGTCGAGACGCGCATTGTACGAATTGTTGATCACCGTCTGACTGCGAACCTGAAGAAAATATCCGAAATATACGAGCAGACAGAGAAAAAGTCCTACAAACACATAGGCAATTCCCAGAATGCTCTTGTTGGAATCCAAATGCTGTGTCTGTTTTCTTCTCACTCTTCCTCATCCTCCTCATCATTTTTTTTCAGGATATAGAGTCCCTGAATGACTCCAAACAAAATAAACGTGCTGAGTACCGAGCTTCCTCCATAGCTAACAAACGGAAGCGTCACGCCCGTCGACGGAATAAATTTCGTCACTCCGCCAATCGTCAGAAAGACCTGAACCGCATAGACAACCGCAAGACCGAACGCAATCAGTTTATAAAAGAGCGCCTGCATCTTCGCCGAGATCATCACAAACTGGAGAAAACACCCGATGCAGATCAGAATCACACACATTGCAAAGATTCCGCCAAGCTCCTCCGAGATCGCCGAAAAGATAAAGTCCTTCTCAACAACCGGAATCTTGTACGGCATTCCCTGATAGAGTCCCATTCCAAACCATCCACCCGTTCCGATCGCAAACAGCGACTGGGTGATCTGGTATCCACGGTTATCAATATCCGCCCACGGATTTCGCCATGCCTCTACTCTCGTTCTCACATGGGCGAACAGATGATAGGCGAGCACAGAAGCACCACATCCTCCTAAAAGTCCACCAAGCAGGTAGAGCACATCCGTTGTCGCAACAAAAAGCATTGCCAGATAGGTGATAAAGAAAATCAGCGCACTTCCCAAATCTTTAGAGAGCACAAGGACGAGCACATGAGCTCCCGCCATTGCAGTTGTTAAAATGATTGTTCGCCTGTCCGTATCCTGATAGAACATCGTCGCGACAAAGAACACAAAGCTGATCTTTACAAACTCCGATGGCTGAAATGCGATTCCACCGATCGTGACGGAGAGCTGTGCTCCAAAGCTGTTATTTCCGATGATCCAGACACCCACGAGGAGTCCAAGCCCGATAAAACCGTAAATCCACGGAATCTTTGCCAGCTGCCACACGCGGTCCATGATGAACGGAATGATCCAGGTGATCAGAGCCGACACTGCGACAATCAGAAACTGGCGGATCGCCTTGTCAAATGAGAGGCGCGTCAGCATGATAAAGCCGACACAGAGCAACATACACATATTGTTGACAAGAAGCCGGGACATGTTGCGATAAAACAGCCGGTACAGCCCGATATAAGCGGTAAAAAAGACGAGCTGTGCCAGATAGAACAGGACGACTCTCTCATCCTCTGATTTTAAAAACAGAATCGCATACGCAATCAGATGGATGAAAAACATCATCACATTCTGGCGCGCACACGTCCGGTTCTGTTCCCAGACATCATGAAAACGGAAATAGCTGAAATTTAAGTAGGTATAAACTGCCATCAGAAAAATCAGCACGTATTTTGACACTTCAATTATCACATTTGTCATATCGTTTTAGTCCTCTAATTTCGTTACGGTTCACACGTTGCAAACAGCAACTGATAAACAGTAACCTCATTCTTCACTCCTCGCTACTCCACACCGCGCTTCATATGACCACGGGTGAAATCATCAAACGGTGCTTCTCCCTCCTGACCATAGCGGAAATGATCGGCAAATGCTCGAATGATCTCACAAATCTTCGCCGGTTTCTCAATCGTAAAGGCAAGACGAATCACATCCGGATGAATTCGCTCCACACTTTTTTCCATGCCAAGCAGAGACAGCGGACTCGGATTGTAAATCGTATTGTAGCAGAATCGACAGTGATTCTTCATCGGAATCCGTTTTCCGGTTCGATCTGTCATAAAAAGGATCTCCGGCTTGTGCGTGCATCCCTTCGTTGTTCTGACCACGCACTGTGCGGAAACCATCGCCGGAAGATAGCCATAAACCTGAAGTTCCCACTCAATTTCATCTGCCTTCGTCTTCTTTGACAGGGATTCAAGCTCGCGCGAATTGAGTTCCAGCGGGAACGTCTGACGATCCATTCCGAGATGCTTCATCTCACGCCCGGCGACAGAGTTCATCGCATACAGGTTCGGATCTGCGACTCTCACGACATCGGTCACACCGAGCTCCTCAAGCATCTTGATCTCATCGAGGGAGCGCAGAACCATTCCATCAAATCTCGCCTCTCTCAGTTCTTCCCCGTGCGCCCGAAAATATGCCTCAGCCTCCGTCTGGAAAATGTGTGGAAGAAGCAGATAGCAGGATTTTCCCATCATGTGACAGCTGACGACACAGTCAAGCCAGGTCTCCGGTTCAAATCCGACTGCATCCAAATAAATCGCATCGACATCCGGCTCCTGAAGCACATCGTGAAATGCAGACGGATCTTCGAGAGAGATATGAATTCGCGCACTTCCATCCTCCCTGTGCTTTTGAGGCTCTTTCTCCCGCACGGAAAACTCTATTTTTTCTCGCCTCCATCCGGTTGTCACTTGCAGAGCGTTCTGGTTTACAGCCTCCTGTTTTATCGCTTCCTGCTGAGTTTCCTCGTAATTCTCGTACTCTACGGATTTTTCATCCTCGCTGATCTCACGCTCTGCATCTCCGCATGCGCTTTCTGCATAACGCATATCATCACGACTGCTCTCTTCAACGTTGCGCTTCTCTTCTTTCGCATTCTCATCACTCTGACACTTATCCATTGCACTCTGCTCTGACGAGACACGCTCTGCCTTCCACACCCGATACCACGGTTTTAAGATCTCCTCCTTCAGCTTCTCCATGCCCTGACGGCGCAGTTCATTGAGTGCCTGAACCGGCACAAAACATTCGCCCTCAAGATGCGCCTCGAGCTCCTCAAAAAAGAATTCTGCTCCGCCTGTCTTATTCATCTGCTTTAAGAGTTTCTCCTCCGTCAACGGCTGATTCTGTGCGCTCTGAACCAAAGCGCCCTCAGCGCGCACGCGCGCACTTCCATCCTCAGTCTCAAGCATCAATCGCAACGGCTCCCCCTCGTGAACCGTCACAACTCCGTGAATCGGTCTCTGAAGCACCTTATTCACATACTCGCGGTCAATCTCATCAAAGAGTGCCTGATTCGCCTCGCGAAATGCCGGTTTTTCTTTGAGAACAACCATCTCACGACCGTTATGATGGCGGTAATAGCCATCAGTCTGACCTCCACGGTCAAACAAATCGAGAAGCTGTTTGCGATCCTCCGGATCAACGCGGTATCCCGCTCTCCCCTTGCTTAAATAGAGATCGACATATTTGCGGTATATGCGGACGACACCGGCGGTATATCTCGGACTCTTCATTCGTCCTTCGATCTTGAGCGAGTAGACACCTGCTTCGAGAATGTCCGGCAGAATATCGAGCGTGCACAGATCCTTTAAGCTGAGTACATAGGACTCATCCGCCTGTCTCTTCTCGTTGACGCCGGACTTTCTCTGCGCATTTTTAAACTCATTCTTGCTCTTTGCGCTTCCGCCTATACTTCCTTTTCCATTTTCTTTTGTGTTTCCTCTCGCACTGCTCTTTCCATTTGCATTTCCCTGCTTTCCAAATGCAGACGAAGAACCGCTTTTCCTGCCGAATTTTCCATTTCCAGACTTTCCAGATTTTCCGGAACTTCCGGAAGGCAGTTTGAACTCTCGATTTCCGCGATCAGAAGACGCACTCATTTCTCTCGTGCTTCTCGCACTGCCTTTGCGCCCAAACGAGTAAGCACCCGATAAAGCGCCGTTTCCCGCTCCCGTACTGCCGCTCCCACCGACTCCATCGACCTCATACGGCAGACGGCACGGCTGAGCACAGCGACCGCGGTTTCCGCTTCGCCCGCCAATCAGACTGCTGAGCAGGCACTGACCAGAATAGCAATAGCACAGTGCTCCGTGAACAAAACACTCAATCTCAAGATTCAACTTCTCATGAATCTTGGCAATCTCTTTCAGAGAGAGCTCTCGCGCCGGTACAACGCGCTCCGCTCCCATCTCCTGCAAAATCTCCGCACTGCGATAACCCGTGATCGTCATCTGTGTGCTCGCATGCACCGGAAGATCCGGAAATACCTCCCGAATCTTTCGGATTGCACCGATATCCTGCACGATAACGGCATCGAGTCCTCTCTCATAGTAAGGTCTCAGATAATCCGTCAGATCCTCAAGCTCCTCTTCCTTCATCAAGGTGTTGACGGTCATGTAAATCTTTTTTCCATGCAGATGCACATAGTCGATCGCCTCAAGAAAACGATCTTCCTCCGGATTATCCGCATAGGCGCGCGCTCCATACCGGCTTCCGCCCATATAGATCGCATCTGCTCCAGCGCTGATTCCCGCCTTCATGCTCTCCATCGAGCCGGCAGGTGCCAGAACCTCTACTTGTGGTCGTTTCATCACTCTCAAATTTCCTCCATTTCAAAAAAGACTCAGCTCCCATCACAAAAAGTAAAAGAAAGGATGTCCCAGCGCTGAGACACCCCCTTCCCATCCAATTTTCCGTTTCACTGCTCCTCTTAATGCTTCTTTTCCTGAGCTTTCTTTGCTGCCGCCTCCGTCTTTTGCGCAGTCGTCGCAGTCTCCTTCGTCGCTTCCGTCAAAGCCTCATCCGGCTCGTCTTCATCCACCACCTCTGCGAGTAACGCTTCTTTTCCGTTCTCTGCAAGTTTCTTCTTGAGTTCCTGCAATTTTCTGCGCTCATCCTCAAGCTCCCGGCGTACATTCTCGAGCTTCATCTGCGTTGTGATCAGCTCATGCTTGAGACTGTATGTGTCCTTCTCGAGATCATTTTTCTGCTCAGCAAGCTCATTTGCCCGCTCCTGCTCCTTGAAATAATCATCTGCAATATTTAACTCGATCATCAGCATCTGATACTCTTCGCTCATTCTAAGAAAGCCGTCAAACTGCTTAACCTTGCCGATCTTCTCGTTCAGATAGGAGGCAACCTTTCTCAAATACTCCTCATTCTCCACTCCGCCAAGCGTGTAGACAACGCCATCTATCAAAACTTCTGCATAATTTTTATTTTCTTTCTGTACTTTTCGCTCCATTGTGATCGCTCCTGATTTTTCTTCTCTTATGATTTCTCTCTGTTCCGGCTTCACAGACAGCTTTTTTCTTTCTCACACCCTAGTTTACCATATCTGGAAGCAGGGAACAAGAGCTATTCCATTTCTACATGTGCGATAGCCTCACTTTCGTTACGGTTCACGCGCCCTGCTCGGAATATCTAAATGGCGATATGCCAACTCTGTCGCCACGCGCCCGCGCGGAGTTCGGTTGATAAATCCATTCATCAAAAGATACGGCTCATAGACATCTTCCAGCGTTCCGGCATCCTCTCCCATCGCCGCTGCCAGAGTCTCAAGTCCGACCGGACCACCACCAAACTTCTCAATCATCAAAAGCAGAATATTTCGGTCGTTGTTGTCGAGTCCCATCTTGTCCACATCAAGGATATCGAGTGCAAAGTCTGCGACCTCCTTTGTGATCACCCCGTCATACTTCACCTGAGCGAAATCGCGCACGCGCTTGAGCAGGCGATTTGCGAGACGTGGCGTTCCGCGTGACCGGCGTGCAATCTCCTGAGCGCCCTTCGGGTCAATCTCCACGCCGAGAACACTCGCAGACCGTTCCACAATCACGCTCAATTCTTCCGGTGTATAGAATTCCAACTTCTGTACCACACCAAAACGATCTCTGAGCGGAGCCGTCAAAAGTCCTGCCCGCGTCGTCGCCCCGACAAGTGTAAAATGCGGGAGATCGAGACGAATCGAGCGTGCCGATGCCTCTTTTCCGAGCATAATATCGATCGCAAAATCCTCCATCGCCGGATAGAGCACCTCCTCGACCTGACGATTCAGGCGATGAATCTCATCGACAAAGAGAACATCTCCCTCCTGAAGATTATTCAGAATCGCCGCCATCTCTCCGGGCTTCTCGATTGCCGGACCGGAGGTCACTTTCATGTTGACTCCCATCTCGTTCGCAATGATTCCGGAAAGCGTCGTCTTTCCAAGTCCCGGAGGACCGTAAAACAGCACATGATCGAGAGATTCCCCTCTCGCCTTTGCCGCATCAATGTAAATCTTGAGGTTGTGGCGGATCTTCTCCTGACCGATGTACTCCGCCAACGTCTGCGGTCTCAGATTCGGCTCTATCTTCTTATCCTCCGCCGTCACTTCCGTTGTGATAATTCGTCTCTCCATTGATCTTTCTTATCCCTTTTTCCTATTCCTCATCCTGCCAATTATCCTGCCAGATATTTCAAGGATGCCTTCAAGACAGCCTCTACACTCATTCCATCCGTGATCTCGACTCTGCGCACTGCCCGCGAAGCCTCCGTCAGCGAGTAACCAAGCGCCGTCAGCGCCTCAACCGCATCCTTTGTCACACCTCTCATGCCTGCACCGGAATTTGCGCCCGCACTCGATTTTCCACCGGAAGTTTCCGATGAGGTCGCATCTGCACCGCCGGAAAGAATCTCATCCATCGAGATCTTGTCCTTGAGATCGAGAATCACGCGCTTTGCGGTCTTCGGACCAATTCCCGGTGCCTTCGCGATCGCCTTGACATCCTCCGAGATGATCGCCATCCGAAGATCATCCGGCACAAGTGCAGACAAAATCCCAAGCCCTGCCTTTGGCCCGATCCCATTGACACCGAGAAGCTGTTCAAACATCTTCAAATCCTGTCTCGTCAGGAATCCATACAGCGTCATTGCGTCCTCTCTGACCTGAAAAGACGTGTAGAGCCGTACCTCCTCCCCGATGCCCGGAAGCTGATCCAGAACCGAGACCGGCACATGAATATTCCAGCCGATTCCACCGGCTTCCACAACCGCCTGATCCCCCCAGATCTCAACAAGTGGTCCTCTGATATATGAAAACAATCTTCAACTCCTCCAATTTCCAATTTCTGAATTTTAAATTCTAAATTTTAAATTTTTGATCTCGTTCCTGAATGGCAGTATATCATATCCTCCACCCAAATGCAAACATAAGTTCCCTGTTCGGATCTTCTTTCCGCGTTGACTTTCCCGGAGTTCCTTTTTATAATATTTATAAGAATTTACACTTTACATTTACTTGAAAGAGGACTTTCCATGATCACCATCGAGAAACGTTTAGACCTTCCAGACACCTACCCACTTGAGCGCATCGGAGCGCTTGAGGATCTGCTCTTCTTTGACATTGAAACCACGGGATTTTCCGGCGACCGCTCCCACCTCTATCTGATCGGATGCACCTATTATCAGGATGGAAGCTGGAATTTAATCCAGTGGTTTGCCGACACGCAGGAAGCAGAGCCAGAACTGCTCCACAGCTTTTTTTCGTTTCTGAAAAACTATCGGATTCTTGTTCATTTTAACGGGGACGGCTTTGACATCCCGTACCTGCTTAAGCGCTGTCGCCACTTTGATCTTCCGTATGATTTCTCAGCGGTCACAAGCGTCGACATTTACCGCAGGATCAAGCCCTACCGCAAACTTCTCAGTCTTGAGAGCATGAAGCAGAAATCCATTGAACAATTTCTCGGTGTGTCACGAAAAGATCGGTATTCCGGCGGAGAACTCATCTCCGTCTACGAGAAGTATCTGATGACGCATGAGCAGAGTCTCTATGATGATCTGATCCTTCACAATGAAGATGATTTAAAGGGAATGCCGGCGATTCTTCCGATCCTGAATTATCCGGATTTCTTTGCCCAGAATCTGACACTTTCATCCCAGCAGGTTCTCGCGGAAACTGACTTTTATGGGACCCGCCGTCATCTGCTCCGCCTCGTATGCAAGGGCGACTGCACCATTCCCGTACCCATCGAGTACATTATTGATCCCGTCGCCTGTGACCTTGAGGGAAACGAACTGACACTGACAATCGATCTCTACGAGGGAACGCTGAAACATTTCTATGCCAATTACCGGGACTACTATTTTCTTCCGGAACAGGACACCGCACTTCACAAGAGTCTTCTCTCACTTGCCGGCTCTTCCGCCCGCGCAAAGGCTACGGCACGCACCTGCTACACCGCTCAGAAAGACTGCTTCGTCCCTCAATTTGAAGTTCTCTGGGAGCCTGCATTTAAAAAAGAACCAAAGGATAAACTCTCCTATGCGACTCTCTCCGATGTTCAGCTCTCCGATCCCCATGCATTTTCGTCCTATTTAAACCAGATCCTGCACCATCTCGGGATTCGGTGAGAGACAAACTCAAACGACAGACAGGTCGGAACACCCTCTCCGAACATCTCCACTCAAAGAAATGTTTCGGAGCAAACGGTTTCCGACCTGCCTCTTTTTGTTTCTATCTGCTTTTTTATCCGCGTTTTTACACGCTTTTCTTTATTCGCGCACGATCATCGCATCTCTGCCTGCGCCGGTTCCGATGAATTTTACCGGAACACCGATATACTCCTCGATAAAGCTAATGTATGCCTTTGCGTTCTCCGGCAGTTCCTCGTAGGTCTTGCATCCGGAAATATCTCCGAAGTTGCCCTCGAACTCCTTGTAAACCGGCTTTGCGCTGTTGAGAACCGTCAGGTTCGTGGTGAAATCTTCGGTAACGGTTCCATTGCAGTCGTAAGCAACGCAAACCTTGATCTTGTCAAACTTTCCGATCGTATCGAGATGGTTCACGCAAAGAGCGGTCAGACCATTCAGACGCTTTGCATACTTTAAGGTTACGAGATCCAGCCATCCGCAACGTCTCGGACGATGGGTAACAGTGCCGTACTCATGACCCAGCTCACGGATCTTGTCTCCGGTCTCATCGAGAAGCTCGGTGACATACGGACCCTCGCCGACACGGCTGGAGTAAGCCTTGATAACACCGTATACATTGCCGATATCACCTGCGCTCAGTCCGCTTCCGGTTACCATACCGCCAACAGTCGGGTTGGAGGAGGTTACATACGGGTAGGAACCAAAGTCGATGTCAAGAAGAGTTGCCTGAGCACCCTCCACGATCACGTTCTTGTCCTCCTCAAGTGCCTTGTGCAGATAGGTTACCGTATCACACATATACGGCTTTAACTGCTCTGCATAATTGCTATATTCTGCATAGATCTTCTCAAAGTCAAGTGCCTCGTCGATCGTGGTATCTTCCGGATCATAGAACTTTAAGAGTGCCTTCTTAGCCTCTACGGCATGCTGGAGCTTCTCCTTGAAATTTGCCTCGTAAAGATCCTCCATACGGATTCCACTGCGCTCGTACTTATCGCAGTAAGCCGGTCCGATTCCCTTTCCGGTTGTTCCGATCTTGCTACCGCCTCTTGCCTTCTCAAGTGCACGATCCAGCATTCTGTGATACGGGAAAATGATCTGTACTTTCTCGCTGATTTTCAGATGATGATCCACATCAAAGCCATGAGCTTTCAGGTTTGCGATTTCCTCGAGCAGAACCTGCGGATTCAGAACCATTCCGTTTCCAAGCACAGCAATCGTGTGACCGGAAAGAATTCCGGACGGAGTCAGACGCATCGCATACTTCACTCCGTCTGCCTCAATCGTATGACCGGCATTATCTCCGCCAGTAGCACGAACTGCAATATCTGCATGCTCTGCAAGATAATCGATGACCTTACCTTTTCCCTCATCACCATAAAAACAACCAATAACGACATCTACCTTTGACATAATCAATCTCCTTCGTCTTTATCCATAAAACAAAGTTTTAGTTTTGCCCTGATTTTTTCAAGCATTAACAGTATATCGGATAATCAGAGCAAAATCAATATAAAAAGCACAAAAAGGCGGGCAGATTTTCTAATCTGCCTGCCTTTAGTTATTAGCGTATCTTATAGCTATTAATTAATTTTAGATAGACTTCTCCCGTCACATCTCCAATTAGACTTCGTAGACTTAAACCTGGAATTTAAACGTTGATCTCTGCGGTCATGCCGAGTACTTCCTTATTCTCATCGAGAATCGGCTGAATAACTTCTGCAAGAAACTCATCTACCTGCTGTGGTGCACGACCTACATAGCGAGATGGCTCCATGCATGCCTTCAGAGATTCAAGGCTCATTCCAAATGTCGGGTCCTGAGCAATCAGCTCAAGCAGGTTGTTGTCAAGCCCCTTCTCCTTCACGTTCTTTCCAGCCTCCATAGACAGCTGACGAATGCGCTCATGAAGCTCCTGACGGTCTCCGCCTGCCTTTACGGCATCCATCATGATATTTTCGGTTGCCATGAACGGAAGCTCTGCCATCATGTGCTTCTCGATAACCTTCGGATATACCACAAGTCCGTCGACAACGTTTAAGTACAGATCAAGGATTCCGTCGATTGCGAGGAAGCCCTCCGGAATACTTAAACGCTTGTTTGCGGAGTCATCGAGGGTACGCTCAAACCACTGGGTAGAGGAAACAAGCATCGGGTTCATCACATCGCTCATCACATAGTTGGACAGGGAAGCGATTCTCTCACTTCTCATCGGATTGCGCTTGTATGCCATTGCAGAAGAACCGATCTGATTCTTCTCAAACGGCTCCTCAACCTCCTTGAGGTGCTGAAGCAGACGAATATCGTTTGAGAACTTGTGTGCGCTCTGTGCGATTCCTGCCAGGATGTTCAGCACACGGGTGTCGATCTTTCTGGAGTAGGTCTGACCGGATACCGGATAGCATCCTGCAAATCCCATCTTCTCTGCGATCATCTGATCTGCCTTCCGGCATTTCTCATGGTCGCCCTCAAACAGCTCTAAGAAGCTCGCCTGAGTTCCCGTCGTTCCCTTTGAGCCGAGCAGTTTCATCGAACCGAGAACGTACTCGAGATCCTCGAGATCCAGATATAAATCATGGAGCCACAGGGTTGCACGCTTGCCCACGGTCGTCGGCTGTGCCGGCTGGAAGTGAGTGAATGCAAGCGTCGGCTGGTTCTTGTAATGATCTGCAAACTTTGCAAGCTCTGCCATCACGTTGATCAGTTTCTTGCGGACAAGGCGAAGACCCTCGGTCATGATGATGAGGTCAGTATTGTCGCCTACGTAACAGGAAGTTGCACCTAAATGGATGATTCCCTTCGCCTTCGGGCACTGCTGTCCGTATGCGTACACATGAGACATGACATCGTGGCGCACAAGTTTCTCGCGCTCCTTTGCCACCTCGTAGTTGATCTCCTCTGCATGCTCTTTCAGTTCATCGATCTGCTCCTGGGTGATCGGAAGACCAAGCTCCTTCTCGGTCTCTGCCAGCGCAATCCACAACTTTCTCCATGTCTTAAATTTTTTGTCCGGGGAGAAGATGTACTGCATCTCTCTGCTTGCATATCTCTCTGATAACGGGCTCTGATATCGGTCGTTCATCAAAAGAACCTCCTGTATTTTCATAATAATTCGTGTCTAAAATCTCGTAAATGTCTTAACGTTCTGTCTTAACGCTCTTATCGTTTCGTTTCTTTCTTTTGCGATTTTTGCACTCGCATCAGACAACTTTAACTTTATCTGCTCTTAATTTCGTACTCTTGCCTTCGTGCCCTTACTTAGCACTGCGCTTACTTCATACACTTACTTCATACGCTCACTTATTGCGCTTATTTGGTGTACTCACCGCGGATATCCTCAGTCGGCGGATCTACCGGGTACTTGCCCGTGAAGCATGCCGTACAGATCGGAAGTCCCTCAGAGAGTTCTTTAAGGCGCTCAATGTTCAAGTAAGCTAAGGAATCTGCACCGATGATCTGGCGGATCTGTTCAATCGTTCGTCCACTCGCAATCAGCTGATCGGATGACGGGATATCGGTTCCAAAGTAGCACGGATAGAGGAACGGCGGTGCGCTGACCTTCACATGCACTTCCTTTGCACCGGCATCGCGGAGCATCTTTACAATCAGGTGGCTCGTTGTTCCGCGGACGATCGAGTCGTCAATCATGATGACTCTCTTTCCTGCAACGGCTTCCTTTAAGACATTCAGCTTAACCTTTACCGCTGACACACGACTGCTCTGCTTCGGCTTGATGAAGGTACGTCCGACATAGGAATTCTTCACAAATGCCGTTCCATATGGAATTCCAGACTCCATCGAGTATCCGAGGGCAGCGGCATTTCCGGACTCCGGAACGCCGACTACGAGGTCTGCATCGACCGGAGAATCCTTCGCCAGACAGCGACCTGCATAGATACGGGAACCGTAGACACTCACTCCGTCGAAGACACTGTCCGGTCTTGCAAAATAAATGTACTCAAACACGCATCTCGCCTGCTTTTCCTTCGGCAGACACATGCTCTTGTCGGAAACAATTCCGTCTTTTGTGATCGTCACGATCTCTCCCGGCTCCACATCGCGCACAAACTCTGCATCGATCGTGGAGAGGGCACAGCTTTCTGATACCAGTATGTAGGCATTTTCCTTCTTGCCGATGCACAGCGGTTTGAATCCATACGGATCTCTCGCTCCGATCAGCTTTCTCGGGCTCATGATAACCAGGGAATACGCACCGATAATCTTCTTCATCGCATTTGCAACCGCTGCCTCTACGGTCGGAGTCATCACACGCTCGCGTGCGATGTGATATGCAATGACCTCAGAATCGATCGTCGTCTGGAAGATTGCTCCCGTGTACTCCAGTTCCCGGCGCAACTGCGGGGCATTGACCAGATTTCCGTTGTGTGCGAGTGCCAGGGTACCCTTTACATAATTCAGAACAAGTGGCTGGGCATTCTCACGCGTGCTACTGCCCGCAGTGGAATAACGCACATGACCCACGCCAATGTTTCCGTGAAGTCCCTCTAACACCTCATGTGTAAACACCTCATTGCAAAGACCCATTCCCTTGTAGGCATTTACCTTTCCCTTCGGTCCTTCCGTATCACTGACTGCGATTCCGCAGCTCTCCTGTCCGCGATGTTGCAGTGCAAATAATCCATAGTAAATTTCGGATGCCACATCATTGCCGTCAAAATCATACATTCCAAAAACACCACACTCCTCATGTACTTCATCGGAATGCAGCATCTGTCTCTCGTCCTTCATCGGCTTTTCTCGTTCCTCTCTCTCCATGGTATCAGTTTCTCTGTTGACTTATAAGCAAAACAAATAAATAGCTGTTAGTTCAGTAGAAATTATAATACAGCATATAAGGAATTGCAAGAGCATCTTTTATTAGATTAATTAATGAGCGGTTATTGCGTCTTGTACACGGGTAGGAATTTTCTGAACTGAAAATTCCGTATAGTACAGTAGCGGGTACAGATTTTGCCGATTTGTAATGCGAAGCATCGGCAAAATCCATTACAGTTTGTGCAACGAACTGTAATGAGCGGTTATTGCTTGTTTGTATCTGTTGTCTGATTCATTTTTATCTTAATCGGTTTGTCGAAAACTGTCAATCGTTACTGCATGAGAATCCGGCATCGTTCTCGTGTTGCTGTTCACGCGCCCTGCAAACTATAACGATTTCCTGTCGCAGTTCCTTCTTCTCAAACAAAAAGGGCTACCAACACACGTAGCCCTGATCTTTTCTGGTCACTCTCGAGCAATTTCCATTCAAGTCCAGTTATCAAGTTCATGCAAAAATCGACCTGATGTATGATTTTGGTCAGCCGGGTTATCGCCCGGTCACCTCATCGGCGGAATTTGTCACAGCACGCTTCAAATCATCGGCAAGTCCACCGATCACGCCCGTGCTTTCCTCTCCTGTGTTCTCGCTCATCCCGGAATCGGACGGAAGCATGGTGCTCTCCTCGGATGCACCCGATTCACTGCCGGATTCCATTCCCGGAACCGCCGAGGTATCGCGCTCTGCCGAGGTATCAGACTCCATTTCCGTCATTCCATTTCCAGCAGACGCACCTGTCTGTGCCTGCGTGCTCATCTGCGTATTCTGCGTGTTGTTCCGATTTCTTGTACAGCCTGAGAGCATTCCTACTGCCAGAATGACGACAAAAAGACAGCCAAAAACCCTGATTCTCTTCATATCTGTTCTCCTTTCACCTTTCACCGCATCTACTCTTCATGTTCCTGTTCACGCATTACGCAAACAGGAGCTTTTTATGCTTTCTTAGTATGTGAAAGAAGGCTTCGGATTATCTCAGATTTTCTCAGGATTCGACTGCCTTTTTTTCCATAATTTTCCTGTCAATTTCAACGCAAACCTAAAACCTAGCGTGAAATTCCCGCAAAAATCTCCGCAAAACAAATGACAAATGTTTCGTCAGACTTAACTAGTTGGAAGATGCCTCGATCACATCCGCCATCGTGTACAGTCCCGGCTTCTGAGTGGCAAGGAAGATCGCTGCCTCAATTGCTCCCTTTGCAAAAATTGCCTTGGAGTATGCGGTATGAGAGAAGGTTACAACCTCATCCGTTCCCGCAAAGATCACATCGTGCTCTCCGACGATCGATCCACCGCGAACGGCAGAGATTCCGATCTCCTTCGGATCACGCTTTGCGCGCTCTTTCGAGCGGTCATACTTGTAATGATAAACATCGTTCATTGCGTCATTGATCGAATCTGCAAGTGCGAGAGCCGTTCCGCTCGGAGCGTCCAGCTTCTGATTGTGGTGCTTCTCAACGATCTCCACATCAAATCCTGCTCCTGCAAGTACCTTTGCAGCATCCTTTAACAGTTTCATCAGGGTGTTGATTCCGAGAGACATGTTTGCAGAGCGAAGTACTGCGGTCTGCTTAGCGGTCTCACTCACATGAGCAATCTGCTCCTCGGAAAGTCCTGTCGTGCAGAGCACAAGCGGGAGCTTCTTCTCTGCGCAGACATCCATCAGCGTGTCAACTGCCTTTGCAGAGCTGAAATCAACAACAACATCTGCCGGAACATCGCACTCACTCAGGGATGCAAATACCGGAAAAGTCTCCTGACCGGAAGCGTGAAGATCGATTCCAGCGACAAGCTCAATGCCCTCTGTCTTTTCCACAAGTCCTGCGATCGTGCGTCCCATTGCACCACCGCATCCGTGCATAATCATTCTTACCATATCTGTCAATTCCTCTTTATCTTTTTCCGAAATTTATCTGTCTTCCTTTTCCTGATCGAATTACAGAATTCCGTACTCTTCCATTGCCTTCTTTAAACGCTCCTTGTTCTGCGGTTCCATCTCAGTCAGCGGAAGGCGAAGCGGTCCAACTTCCTTGCCCATCATGTTCATCGCTGCCTTAACCGGAATCGGGTTTACCTCACAGAAGAGGGCGTTGATCACCGGGATTGCCTTTAACTGCATCTCACAGCTCTTCTTCACATCGCCTTCAAAGAAGGATGCGCAGATGTCATGAGTCTGGCGCGGAGCAACATTGGAGAGAACAGAGATTACACCCTTACCGCCGAGAGACAGAAGCGGAACGATCTGGTCGTCATTTCCGGAGTACAGGTCTACACAGCCATCTGCCAACTGCATGATCTCTGCGATTGCGGAGAAGTTTGCACTTGCCTCTTTTACGCCCACGATATTCGGAACATCCTTACACAGCTTCACAATCGTCTCCGGCTTCATCGTCATACCGGTACGGCTCGGAACATGGTACAGAAGGATCGGCAGGCTTACGGAATTTGCGATTGCGGTGTAGTGAGCAATCAGACCATTCTGGGTGGCCTTGTTGTAGTACGGGGTTACAAGAAGAAGACCATCTGCTCCTGCCTTCTCTGCGCCCTGAGACAGATGGATTGCCTCCTTCGTGGAGTTAGAACCGGTTCCTGCAATAACCGGAATACGATGGTTAACAACCTCGCACACATAGCGGATCACATCAAGATGCTCCTCATGGCTCATCGTAGCAGACTCACCAGTCGTTCCACATGCGATGATCGCGTCAGTTCCACCTGCGATCTGTTCTTCAACGATCTCTTTTAACTTCGGGTAATTTACCTCTCCAGACTCTGTAAACGGGGTAACGAGTGCAACTCCTGCTCCTTCAAAAATAGCCATAACTTCTCCTCCTGAATTTTACATCAAATAAAAATAATAAAATAAATATAAATATGATGTATGATGAATATAGATATGCAAAACAATAAAGGCTGTGAACTCTGTGGCGACGGATCATCGCCCTTAAAGTTCCCAGCCTTTGCTCTTCTCTTTAAGTAGCGCTCCATCCCCTCGGATGACAGTCATATGATTCTTCACCAGATGACCAGACAAACGACGTTTGGCTCGTCCCCTGCCTTCGGCGCCCACCCTTTCCAGCGCCTTCCCCTGCGGCCTGACGCATCTGGTACTGTACTCATGCTTCGCGCAACCTCTACTTTTTTGTTTTCTTGTTATGTTGTTATACTATCATTATATGAATCAATTGTCAATCCCGGATCTTCAAAGCATCGGCAAAATCTGCCACCACCACGTTATTTTACGGCACTTTCGGTTCCAAAAGTGCCTGCCTCTGAACATTAACCAAACACACTCACATTCACATGTTCGACCCGGTCCGCCAGCTCCTCCGGATGCTCTGGAAGCACCTGTCCGGTCAGAATCACACCGGCTTCATCCCGACACTCTAAAATTGCCTTGAGTTCCTCGCGCTCGATAATTCCCTGATCGAGCGTTCCAAGCACCTCATCGAGAACAAGAAGGTCACATTCGCCCGTCGTCAGAACTTTCTTTGCATAGTTCAGACCGTTTCGGATGTTGACGCGCTCCTCACGCTTCTCCTCCTCACTCAGATGTTCAAAATAGCAGTCCGATTTCTCGAAGCGGAAAATCTTGATTTCCGGCTCCAGACGCTCCAGAATCTCCGTGTTGTCAAACTTCTGACTGCCCTTTAAAAACTCAATGATAATCACATTCTTTTTTCTTGCGGCAGCCTGAAGCGCTCTTCCGAGTGCCAGCGCTGTCTTGCCGGAACAGGTACCGCCACAGATCATCTCTACTTTTCCTGTACTCATCTTCATGCACCTCAATGGTTTTATCGCGCGGTTATCGTATCACATTCTGATTTGTTTTGCAAGTTATAAAATTATCGTTTAAAAAACTCATTCCTGTGCACACTCGAGCTTGCTGATCGACACCTCATAGGCAACCCGCTTTTCACACTGGGTCTCGCTGAGTTTCTTCGTGTACTCACGGCTCTGCACACGCCCCCAGACCCGCACTCTCGTTCCAACATCAAATGTGGAGGCAAATCTCGCATTTCGTCCCCACGCGATACACGGAATGTAATCCGACTTTCCATACGGACGATTCACCGCCAGAAGAAGATCTGCAATCTCTCTTCCGAGAGGAGTTTTGCGGTAAATCGGATTCTTGCATATGTACCCGTCAAGGAAGATCTGATTCGTTTTTGTATAATCCGTGAATTTTTCCATAAAATGAATCTCACGGACAAATACAGAGAGCACCAGACGGTTCTTCACGCCTTCATGGCGGTTATACGAGCGGAACTGTCCGATCGCCTCCACCGTACAGCCCTGATAATCTTCCTTCACATTGATCAGGCGCTCAGAAATCATTAACGGGATGATGTCTGCCTGCTCGCTCAGACGGCTTACTGCAACCTCAACCACATAGAAGCCCTCGCCAAACACCTCGTGGCTGAAGGTAAATCCGGATACAATCTCTCCGATCACACTCACTTTGTTGTTCTCAATCATTTTGTCTGCCATGGTACTTCTCTCTCCTTTTTTCATAAACATTTTTTGCTTTTCGCTGGTAATATCTATATGACCAGAAATTCCTGCTTATGAAAAGAAGCGTTCGCCTTATCCCGACAAACTCCGGCACTTCTTCTCGTTTTTCTCCATTTTATCACATTTTCTCTCGCACTTCGCCAGATTTTTCCCCTTCCTTAACATTCAAAAGAATCTCATCGAATCTGTGCAATTGACTTCAAAAGAAAAGCGACAGCGACGAAAAGAATGCGCTTTTCGTCAAACTGTCGCTTAAAAGTAATCCCACTGGGATAGGGCTTTGTGAATAGCCATAAGCCACTTATCGTAGTCTTTCGGAAACCACGCCTGATGGCATAGGCAACGGAGACTTCAGACACGGTAATTCATTCCGATTTATATCAACGACGAACAGGAGAGAAATGCGATGCTTCGCGAACCGCTGATTGAAAAATCATTTTTTACACGCCCTTTTTTTAGATCAGGCATTCTCTGTTTTTCCATAGGCGATTAAGGGGTCGCCTTCTCCCACACAGAGAATCGTTGTCTCATAAAGAACAATTCCATCATACTCTGCCAGAATTTCCTGCCTACTCTCGCCCCATACATCCGTCAAGATTCCAAGGCAGTCATCCTTCTGAAAAAATTCTCCCGGCTGAAAATTCGGATACCAGAGACACGATTTTGGTGCATCAAGATAGGTCGCTGTTGTAATCTCTCTCTGAGAAACCGTGTGAACTTCCTCTTCCCCTTCCAGAATTCCGGTCCGGACAAGAATATTTCTGACATCCTGACAATATTCCATCACTTCTTCTTTTGTATATCGTCCACCACCGCCTCTCTCAATCAGAACGGAAGGCAGTCCTCTCTGGCAGGCACTGCTGTATGCCCCCGTCGTTGCAAACGAGCGGGCACGCACCGAAAGATTCGTCGCCTCTGCCATCCATTTTGAAATTTTCTCTATTTCCTCTCCCGCTGCACCATTGTAATAGACAAACGGCATCACATGCTCACTGGTATCTCCACCGTGCAAATCCATGTAATAATCTGCCTCCACCTGAAATTTTTCTGTTATTACATGTGCAATTCGCTCGGAAAGTGTGCCATCCGCTTTTCCCGGAAATACCCGGTTCAAATTCTTTCCATCTTCCGGGACAAAGAAACGCTGAAACTGATACGATGCTGTTGGATTCGCCATCAGAAGAATCACAATTTTTCCCTTCACTTTTTGGGGATCCAGTGTTGAAGCAAGCGTGCGTGCTGTCTCAATTCCAATGTATTCCGCACCGTGAACGCCCGCAGAGATCAACATGGTCTTCCCATCCCGTTTCCCTTCAATGACTGTGATGGGAAGACGAAGTGACTCTGAACCTTCGACCTCGATCCATTCATTCCATTTTTTCCCCATGTTCTGCTCTCACCTTTTTTAATATTTTCACTTTTCTTTGCCGTTTCTTTACGCAAACTCAATCACAGATTCCAGCAGTTTTCTCGCATACGGATTTTTCGTCTGTGCAATCTGATTTACCGGAATACGCTCTGTTACGCGCCCATGATACAAAAACATCACCTGATCACACAGATAGGTGACCGATGTCAGATCATGTGTGATAAAAACATACGTCAGATTCAGTTTTTCTTTCAGTTCCCTCAAAAGATCCATGATCTGCACCTGCGTATGGGCATCGAGGGAAGAGATTGCCTCATCAAAAAGAATCAGCTCCGGACGACAGGCAACCGCTCTCGCAATACAGACGCGCTGAAGCTGTCCACCGGAAAGTTCATGTGGAAAACGATCCAGATACGTCTCATTCAGTCCCACAAGTTCCATCAGTCGACGGCATTCCGCTGTGCGATCGATCTTCTCTTTGCTCTTTCTCTCCCACACACGAATTCCTTCCGCAAGCACATCACGGATCCGAAATCTCGGGTTTGCAGATGTTGTATAATCCTGAAATACCACACTGAGACGATTTTGCAAAAGTTTTTTTCCCGCTCTGGAGGCATATACCTCTGTCCCATCAAGTTGATACGAACCGGAATCTGGCTTTAAAAGCCCACAGATCACTCTGCCAAGCGTAGATTTTCCGCTCCCCGACTCTCCAAGAATCCCCAGACAGCTTCCCTGTTCCAAATCAAGAGAGACATCAAAAAGGATCTGATCTCTGCTAACTCCAAATAACTTTTCCTGACGTTCACTGCGAAAGCTGACACAGATCTCTCTCATCTTAATCATGGCAAACCTCCTGATGACCGTGAATGCTCTCCCGGTATTTTTTCATGACCTCCGCCCGTTTTTCCACAAGAAGACGGGTGTACGAATCCGATGCATGATGCAGGATATGTTGGAAATCTCCGCGATCCACAACCTCCCCGCTGTTCATCACAATCAGGCGATCCGCCACTCTGGAAATTGCACCAAGATCATGCGTGATAAAAATCATCGCCGTCTGATGCTCCTGCTTGATTCGAATAAACTCTTCCAAAATCTCATGCTGAGTGATTGCATCGATCGCTGTTGTCGGCTCATCCGCGATCAGAAGCGCCGGCTTTAATGCCATTGCAATTCCAATCATGATTCGCTGAAGCATTCCACCTGATAGCTGGTGTGGATATTTCGCCAGCACCTCCTCGGGATTGCGAATTTTCATGCGCTCTAAAATCTCGACCGAGCGACGGAAAATCTCTTCTTTTTTCCAGTCTGTGTGCGTCGCAAACGTCTCTGCCATCTGATTTCCGATCCGGTAGAGTGGATCAAAACAGGTCATCGGGTTCTGCAAAACAACTGCAATCTTGCTTCCTCGAATGGATCGAAGCGTTTCCTTGCTCTCCTTAATCAGATTTTTCTCCTCAAACCACGCATTTCCGCTGACTTCAAAGTTCTTATCGAGAATTCCAAGCATTGCCTTGACACTCATGCTCTTTCCACTTCCTGACTCTCCAAGGATTCCCAGACACTCCCCCGGATAGACTTCAAACGACACCTCTTTTACAAGTTCTGTCTGCTTATGGCGTTTTTTCAGAGAAACCCTCAAATCTTCCACGCGGACAACCGGCTTCTGACCGGCCCGCTCTTCAACCGACAATGTTTCGGTTCTCATCGATCCACCTCCTTCGGATCCAGTACATCTCTCAGCGCATCTCCCATCAAATTGAATGCGGAAACGAGAATCACAATCGCCACACCCGGGACAATCATCTGGGTCGGATTGCTCGTCAGCACATTTTTCGCCTCATTCAGCATAGCGCCCCACTCCGGTGTCGGTGCCTGCACGCCAAGACCAAGAAACGAGAGTGTGGAAATATTTATGATTGCCCAACCCACATCGAGAGAAGCAAGAACTGCCAGATCCGCTGCAATTGAAGGCACGAGATGGCGCACAAGAATAAATCTCTCCGGCATTCCCACACAGCGCGAAAACTGGACAAAATTGCGGTCGCGATACTGCATGACTCCCGTCCGGATCATTCTTGCATACCACGCCCACTTGATAAACACATTTGCAAGAATCACATTCTGGACATTGATTCCGAGAAGTGCCACAACTGCAAAAACCATGATCTGACTCGGAAATGAGAGCATGACATCAACGGTTCTCATAATCACTTCTTCCGGGATTCCACGAAAATATCCTGCAAGAAGTCCCATCAGCGCTCCAAGTCCAATCGTGCCAAGCATCGTCAGCACCGCGAGTCCCAGAGTCGGGCGAATTCCGTAAATCATTCGGGAAAGAATGCACCTCCCAAGATTATCTGTTCCAAGCGGATACTGCGCCGAAAAACCGGCAAATTTGTTCATAATATCCGCCTCATAAGGATCGTGCGGTGCAAGTACCGGTGCAAAAATTCCGGCAAGTGCCGTAAGAAGTACGATGGCAACCGTCACCATCGCCGTTTTATTCTGAAGAAACCGTCTTCCCATTATGCTCCTTCCTTTCTCATTCGTGGGTCAGATACCGTCTGCAAAATATCAAATACAAGGTTAAACACAACAAAAAGTACTCCAATCAGCAGTACATACGTCTGAATCACCGGATAATCCCGGTTAAAGATCGAGCTGATACAGAGCGTTCCAAGTCCCGGCCACGCAAATACATTTTCCACAACAATCGTTCCGGAAATCAACTGAGGAATACTCATTCCAATCGCCACGATACAGGTGTGCATGGAATTTTTTAAAATGTGTTTTACCAGAATGTTTCTCGACGGCAGTCCTCTTACATTTGCATACAACACATAATCCTGCTTCATATTTTCAAGCATATTGTTGCGGATCAGACGAATGTAGGTGGAAATATAGCTCAGCGACACCGTAAAGGAGGGAAGAATCAGATGTTTTAAAGTTCCATTTCCGCTTGTCGGAAGAAGATCCAGTTTGATGGAAACCAGCCACATCAGAAGAAGTCCAACCCAGTAGGCTGGCATTGCCGTCGTCATAAAAACAAGGGCACGCATGATTTTATCAAACCAGCCATCTTTATAGACGGCACATAAGAAACCAATCGGAAGACTTAGAACAATCACCATCACAAAAGAAACACCCGCAAGTTGAAGCGTCGCCGGGAGACATCTCATCAGTTCTCCTGCCACAGTTCGGGTCGGATTGACATAGCTGATTCCAAAGTCTCCATGCAGGCAGTCTAAAAGCCAGCTGAAATAACGAACCAGATACGGCTTGTCCAGACCGAGCTGTGCCCGCACTTCTGCAATCGCCTCATCTGTGATAATCGGTACCTGACGAACGCGCAGAGCAACCTCCGCCGGATCAGAAGGAATCAGATTGATAAACACAAAACACACAAAAGAAATAATGATCAACAGCGGAATCGCCGAGAGAATCCGCTTCGTCACATACTGTTTCATAAATAAATTCTACTCCGTTCATTTTAGGAGAAGCCGTCTTCCCGCAACTGCTTCCGGCAGTCTGCAAGAGACGGCTTCTGTGATCTGTCTGTTGGTTTTTCTAAAAGTGTTGTTTTTTAGAAGGAAAAATCTGCAAACGGCACTTCATACTGTGTCTGAGTGAAATGGAAGCCTTTCAGATCAGAACGGTAGATCGCCTTGTTGCACTCATAAGTCAGCGGAATGTAAACGGCATCCTCATGAAGTCTGGTCAGGACAAATTTATACAGATCCTGTCTCTCATTCTCATCTGTGGAAATCAGAATATTTGTGATCGCCTCATCGATCTCCGCCTTATCCTCAAGCCCAAGCTGTGCCGCATAATCCCCATATACCGGAGCTCTCATCGCTGCAAGAGAAGACTGCGGATCATACGGGGTTCCCCAGCAAATATTAAATACCATATCAAAGTTTCCTGCTTTCATATTGTCACGGTAAGACTGTTCTTCCTCTCCATGAATGTTCAGAGAAATTCCGATCTTTGCATATTCACTCTGAAGATACTCGGAAATCGCCTTCTCCGTCACACTGTCGCTGTTGTACAGAAGATCTATGTTTAATTTCTGTCCATCCTTCTCCAGAACTCCATCGCTTCCTGCGCTCCATCCTGCCTCTGCAAGAATGTTCTTTGCCTTTTCCACATCATACTCATACGGTGTCAGACCAATGTTGCAATACGGAATCGTCTCTGCAAAAAGTGTGTCTGCCGGCTGTTCAAGACCGTAGAAGATTCCCTCTGAGATTGCCTGCTTATTCGTCGCATGCTGTAAGGCCTGGCGAACTTCCTTCTCTGCAAGAACGTCTCTCGTCGTATTTAAGACAATCTGGCGTGTGGAAGTCGGATCAGAAAGCTCCACCTTGAACTTATCATTTCCCTGATACTGGTTGATTGCGTCGGCATCGATCATGTTCTTTCCGAAAATCATGTCAATCTCGCCCTTCTCAAGCGCAAGAATTCTCGTCTGGTTATCCGGAATTACCTTTACCGTGATCTTCTTGATTGCCGGCTGTTCTCCCCAGTAATTCTCATTCGCCTCAAATACCGCATACTCATCCGTCACAAAATCTGTCAGCACATACGGACCTGTTCCGATGTAGGCATTCACTCCGTCTTTTGTGCTTCCGTCCTTCATTGCCTTCGGAGAGATCATCGCAAACGGTCTCGTCACTCCAAGCTCTGTCAGAAGCGGATAGTACGGCTCAGAAAGCTCAATGACGAACGTCTTCTCATCCGGAGCAGAAACTCCGACAAGCAGATTCATCATCTCCAACCAGGTATGGCGATCCTTGTTTTCAATGATTGCATCAAAGTTTGCCTTGATTGCATTTGCATCACAGACCTCTCCATCAGAAAATTTTACACCGTCACGGATGTGGAACGTATAAGTCTTTCCATCTTCACTGATGTCCCAGCTCTCTGCAAGGCATCCCTCATATCCGGTTGCCGTGATATTGACGAGTCCCTCATAGAGCATTTCCTGCGCATACATCTCTCCTGCATAGAGATGCGGATTTAAGTCGCGGATATCGCGGTAATTTACAAAGATCAGGTCGGTCTTTTCCTCCGATGCGCTCACCGAAGATTCCTCTGTGCTCACTGCCTCATTTTTCTGATTTGTCGTCTTCTCGGCAGAACCGCCACAACCACTTAAAGCCACTGCCACAGCTCCTGCCAGATAAAGACCAGCTAACTTCTTTTTCATCTTATTCCTCCTCATTGCATAAATCGCATACTACCTTTTGTCTGTTCACAGAGACACCTCTTCTTTCGTCCTCTGCGTTCTGTTTTACTTTACTTTTTTGCACGAGAAATAATATATCACAGTTAGCACTAACTTACTAATACCGATTTAGAGGGGATATGTTATCACATTTTGTTATAACACCTGCAAGTTCTGCTTTAATTTTTCCAGATAACGTCTCGCATAACTTGACAATTCTCCTTTTTCCGGAATCACATATCCAATCACAAGAAATGGCTCGCATCCATCAATCGGCATCCCGCGAATCTCTGATTTCTGATACTCGGAAGATACAAATTCGATTCCCATACAGCATACATCCGAGTGAAGCAGGAGATTGTGAATCATATAGTCGCTGTTTGTTACAAAGGTCTGTTCCATATGTTCCGTCGTAAATTCTCCCATACTGACGCTCTCAATATGATGCTCCATCGCAAAAAAATCCTGCACCTCTCCGACAAACTTTAACGTTTTTAGTTCAGAAAACTCCAAACTCTCCCGCTCATACAACGGATGATGCTTTCCCATATAAATACAGAATTTTCTCCGGTCGAGCGGGAAAAATTTCAGTTTCTTATGTTCCAGAATATGTTGAAAACATTTGAGCTGACGTTCCGCAAGATACACAATTCCAAGCTCTGATACATGCTCCGACACATCATCTGTGATCTCTTCCATCGTTCCCTCATGATACTCAAATTCAAGAGATCTTTCTCCTTTTTTTCTGTTCAAACTCTCATTTTCCTGATAAATCTCCGTCAACAGCCTCGTCAGAATACTGCTTCTGTAACCCGAAATACTGAGTCTTGGCGCGCGTTGTTTTCCTGTCATCGATCGAATGATATTTGCATGCTTTAAAATATTCATGGCATGACTGTAAAGGAGTTCTCCCTGGGAAGTCATGCTGATTCCCTTACTGCTTCTGACCATGAGTTCGGTACACAGCTCTTTTTCAAGCCCTGCAAGCACCCGGCTGACATTCGGCTGTGTCGTATAAAGCTGTTGTGCTGCCTGATTCAGACTTCCACAATCTACCGCAGTGACAAAGTACTCTAGCTGTTTGATTTCCATGAGATCTCTCCTTTATCTGTCATATTCTTATGCAATCCTGTTTTTGTGCTTATTTTTATATGCAAATTCTAATCTGCTTCCATCTATCCAAAATTAGCTTAGGCTAACCCCTGTATAAAAAAAAGGGTATTGCATCCTCACGATTCTGAATGTAATACCCTATTTTTTTATTCGTTTTTAAGTAATTTCCATCAACCCTTCTTGAAGGAAGCGCGCTTACGCAGAAGCGGATCAAGGATACGCTTGCGGATACGCAGGTTCTCCGGGGTAACCTCAAGAAGCTCGTCGGTATCGATGAACTCGAGGCACTGCTCAAGGCTCATGATCTTCTTCGGAACCAGACGCAGAGCTTCATCAGAGCTTGAGGAACGGGTGTTGGTCAGCTTCTTCGTCTTGCAGACATTGACCTCGATGTCCTCGGTCTTCGGGCTCTGTCCGATAACCATACCGGAATATACCTTCTCGCCAGGTCCGATGAACAGGGTTCCACGCTCCTGTGCATTGAACAGACCGTAGGTGATTGCCTCACCACTCTCGTATGCGATCAGGGAACCGGTTCTGCGATAGCTCAAATCACCCTTGTACGGACCATATCCGTCGAACATCGTGTTGATGATACCATTTCCCTTTGTATCGGTCATGAACTCACCGCGGTATCCGATCAGACCTCTTGCCGGGATTGAGAACTCGAGACGGGTGTATCCGCCGTTTGTCGGGCTCATTCCCTGAAGCTCACCCTTTCTGGAAGTCAGCTTCTGGATAACAGCACCGGTGAACTCCTCCGGAACATCGATGTAAGCAAGCTCCATCGGCTCCTGCTTCTGGTTTCTCTCGTTGTACTTGTAGAGAACCTCTGCCTTGCTGACTGCGAACTCAAAGCCCTCACGGCGCATGTTCTCGATCAGAACAGACAGATGAAGCTCACCACGTCCGGATACCTTGAAGCAATCCGGTGAATCGGTCTCCTCGACACGCAGGCTGACATCGGTGTTCAGCTCACGGAACAGACGCTCACGGATATGACGGGAAGTGATGAACTTACCTTCCTGTCCTGCTAACGGGCTGTCGTTTACCATGAAGTTCATTGCGATCGTCGGCTCGGAAATCTTCTGGAACGGAATTGCCTCCGGGTTCTCTACGGAACACAGGGTATCTCCGATGTGAAGATCTGTGATACCGGAAACAGCAACGATGTCTCCGATCGTAGCCTCCTGAACCTCAACTCTCTTTAAGCCGTCAAACTGGTACAGCTTACCGATCTTGACACGGCGCATCTTGTCCGGATCGTGATGGTTTACGATTGCAACTTCCTGGTTCACCTTTACCACACCATTGTCGATCTTACCGATACCGATACGACCTACATACTCGTTGTAGTCGATCGTGGAGATCAGCATCTGGGTCGGTGCATCCGGATCTCCCTGCGGAGCCGGAATGTAGTTGATGATCGTCTCGAACAGCGGGCTCATATCCACATCCGGATCGTCAAGCTCCTTCTTTGCAAATCCAGCCTTTGCAGATGCATATACGAACGGGCAGTCAAGCTGTTCGTCAGAAGCATCCAGATCCATGAACAGTTCCAGAACCTCATCGATAACATCGTTCGGTCTTGCCTCCGGACGGTCAATCTTGTTGATGCAGACGATGACAGAGAGATCAAGATCCAGCGCTTTCTGTAAAACGAACTTGGTCTGTGGCATCGGACCCTCATACGCATCTACAACCAGAACAACGCCGTCTACCATCTTCAGTACACGCTCAACCTCACCACCGAAGTCTGCATGTCCAGGGGTGTCGATGATGTTGATCTTCTTATCCTTGTAGAAAACTGCGGTGTTCTTGGACAGAATGGTGATACCACGCTCACGCTCGATATCGTTGGAGTCCATGACACGCTCCTCGACTTCCTGGTTTGCGCGGAATACACCGCTCTGCTTTAACAGCTCATCAACCAGAGTGGTTTTACCGTGGTCAACATGGGCGATAATCGCGATGTTTCTTACGTCTTCTCTCTTAATCTTCATCTCTGTGCTCTTCCTTCTTTAATCTTTAAAAGAGCTAAGGACGAATTATTCTGCCCTTAGCTCCTGTTCTCGGTTTCCATTACAGTACTCTAATATAGCATTGCATTTCACAGATTGCAAGGCTTTTTTTCGTGATTTTCATATTTTATAAGGTGAGAAAACCTTGCACGCAAAAAAATACAAATCCCCTCTCTAATCCTCAAACAGAATCATCTCGCCGTCAAGCATTCCATAGTAGAGGGTTCCCTCGCGCTCAATCTGGGCTCTGCCTGCAGTCTTCTCGGTCACCTGGCTGAGAAACGAACCCGTCTGATCAACCGGAACCATGAACGTCATATCGACCTGATCAGTGTACTGGGTGTCGAGGATTGTCAGCCCCATCTGCCCTGCGACATACTGGAGTTTTCCGACTCCATTGTAATCTGTGTGGATCAGAATCCGGTCTCCGAGGCATTTCTCGACAACCGCGCTGTTTTTGAGTCCCTCCTGAACCGCACTCGAGTACGCGCGCACAAGACCGCCCGTTCCAAGCAGGGTTCCACCGAAATACCGCGTGACCACAACGCAGATATTGCGGACTTCCTCCCCGAGAAGGACATCAAGCATCGGGCGACCTGCGGTCTGGCTCGGCTCCCCGTCGTCACTGCATCTTTGCACCTGACCACGCTCTCCGATCACATAGGCGGAACAGTTGTGTCTTGCATCCCAGTATTTTTTCTTCATCTCCTCGATGAAGGCGATCGCCTCCTCCTCGCTCTTTACCGGTCTCGTCGTCGCAATAAAGCGGGATTTCTTCTCAACAATCTCTCCCTCTCCCCCGCGGTAGAGGATTTTGTACTGCTGTGGCATATTTTTTGTCTGTTCCATCATTTATTCCGTTTCCTTTTCTTTTTCCTGTTTTATCTTTCTGTCTGCTCTTTTGGTTTTTTCTTTATTTTTAGTGATTCCTGATTTTTCGTGATTTCTGTTTTCAAGTCGATATGCGATCGTCCTGTTTTCCATCATATCATAAGAAAAGAAAATATGCAAAGCACCGGCAAAATCTGTTTTCCTTTCCACAACGTATAAACAAGAACGGCTAATCCGGGCATATTTTTGAAAACATGCTCCACGGTTTACTTGTCCGTCAGTTTTTGTTATAATGAGAAAAGCTGATACACATTTTTATTTTGCAGGAGGATTTTTTGGCAAATACATGAATTATGGAAAAGAAGCAACAGAAAAGAAGATCGATCTGATCTATTCCAGGAAAAAGAAATACACCACCCGTGTCTTTCTCACCTTCTTTAAGACCTTTCTGATTCTCTGCCTTTTTGCTGTTCTGGTCACTTCCAGCATCGGCATCGGCATTTTCATGGGAATCATTGACAGTGCCCCGGAGCTCAATGTCGACAGCATTGTCCCGGTCGGCTATGCCACGACGGTCTATGACAGTGCCGGAAACCTGACCGATACTCTCGTACAGACCGGCTCGAACCGCGAGGAAGCTACTTACGACGAGCTCCCGCAGGATCTGATCAACGCGTTTGTCGCAATCGAGGATTCCCGATTCTGGCAACACAACGGCATCGATCTGCGCTCGATCTCCCGTGCGGCAGTCGGTGTCCTGACGGGTCAGAACCTCGGTGGAGGAAGTACACTGACCCAGCAGTTGATCAAGAACAACGTCTTTAATGGCGGAATGGAGACCAGCTTTGGTGCCCGCCTTGAGCGAAAGATTCAGGAGCAGTATCTTGCGCTCCAGCTCACGCGCTCGATGGACCGCAAGCTCATCCTCACCAACTATTTAAACACGATCAATCTCGGAAACAACACGCTCGGAGTCAAGGTTGCCGCAAGACGGTATTTTAATAAAGATGTCTCCGATCTGACGCTCTCCGAGTGCGCTGTCATCGCGGGAATCACGCAGAACCCGTCTCGATTAAACCCGATCACCGGGCAGGAGGCAAATGCGGAGAAGCGCAAGGTCATCCTTCAATATATGTTCGAACAGGGTTATATCTCGAAGGAGCAACAGGAGGAAGCTCTTGCCGACGATGTCTATGACCGGATTCAGAACATTGACACCGCAAATCGCGAGAACTCCACCCCGTACAGCTATTTCACCGATGAGCTGATCCAGCAGGTCAAGGAAACGCTGATGGAAAAACTCAGCTACACCGACACACAGGCGCACAACCTGATTTACAGCGGTGGTCTTCAGATCTACACGACTCAGGACCCGGATCTCCAGACAATCGTCGATGAGGAAGTCAACAATCCGGACAATTACTCCGTCAAACGCTATTCGATCGAGTACCGTCTCTCCGTGACACACGCGGATGGCACGACCGAGCATTTCTCAGAAAAATCGATCCGCAGTTGGCACACCGATGTCCGCGACGACAATTTCGACGGTCTCTATGACACGGAGGAGGCAGTTGACGCAGATATTGAAGCATACAAGGCTTATCTGCTCAAGGAGGGAGACACGATCATCGGCGAGCGCCTGACAAAAATCTTAGAGCCTCAGGTTTCATTTGTACTCATGGATCAGAAAACCGGACAGGTCAAGGCAATCAGCGGTGGTCGAGGTTCCAAGACCGCAAGCCTGACGCTGAACCGCGCGACAAACACGCTTCGTCAGCCGGGATCAACATTCAAAATCATCTCTGCCTTTGCGCCCGCGATCGATGCACGCGGAGCAACTCTCGGAACCGTCTACTACGACGCTCCGTACACCGTTGGAAACAAAACATTTTCCAACTGGTACAGTCAGGGATACACCGGTTACTCAAGCATCCGCGACGGTATCATCTACTCAATGAATATCGTTGCCGTACGCTGTCTGATGGAAACCGTGACTCCTCAGGTCGGTGTCGAGTACGCCAATAACTTCGGAATCACCTCGCTGACCGCGACTGATTACAACGCCGCAACTGCTCTCGGCGGACTGACAAAAGGTGTCAGCAACCTTGAACTGACTGCCGCCTACGCCTCGATCGCAAACGGCGGTGTCTACACGAAACCGATCTTCTTCACGAAGATTCTAGACCACGACGGCAAGATCCTGATCAACAACGAGCCGGAGACGCACCGCGTGCTCAAGGATTCCACAGCCTTTCTTCTGACGGACGCCATGTCGGATTCGATGGAGGCAAACCGAAAGTTCGGAAGCTCGATCAACTCGACGAGTACCCGCGCAAAAATCGCAAACATGTCAAGTGCCGGAAAGAGCGGAACGACTTCCAAGAACAACGATATCTGGTTTGTGGGCTACACCCCGTACTTCACTGCCGGCATTTGGGCCGGCTGTGACGATAACCAGAAACTGACTTCACGAAACGGCGGAACCTCCTTCCACAAGGATATCTGGCGAAAGATCATGACCCGGGTTCACGAGGGAAAAGAAGATCCGGGATTCAGTGTTCCGGACAGCGTAGAGACCGCTGTGATCTGCCGGAAATCCGGAAAGCTTGCAATTCCCGGAGTCTGCGATGAGGATCCGCGCGGAGATGCAACCTACACCGAGTACTTTGCAAAGGGCAGTGTCCCGACGGATCTGTGCGATGTTCATGTACGTGCAACGGTATGTAGCATCACCGGACTGCTTCCAAACTCCGGATGCCCGAAATCAACAAAAATCCGCCTTGCACTTCCCGCAGATGCAGACAGCTCAACCGATGATTCTGCTTACGCAATGCCGACGAGAAAGTGTGGCGGACACACGGCTTCCACGATTGCCCCGGCAACTGATGGTGCAGAGAGCGGTGGACCTTCCAGTCAGACTCCGGAGACGCTTCCGCCTGCCGGAATCAGCAACCTTGGTCCGGGCTATGGTCCGGGAGGCGGTGCTTCGGCACTGCCAAGAGCCGGAATCTCAAATGGTCCCGGACGTGACTAGGTTAAAACAACACCGAAAACTTAGATTACTCTTTCATCTTAGGTTTAAAGATCAGGGCTGAGAGGTAACCAAAGATCAGTGCGGCGGAAATTCCCGCTGCACTGGCCTCCAAGCCTCCGCTGAAAATCCCGATCATCCCATTCTCTGCAATTCCTTCTTTTACTCCCTTCCAGAGTGTATTTCCAAAACCGAGAAGCGGTACCCCCGCACCTGCGCCCGCCCACTCCGAAAATGGCTGATAAAGCCCGAAAAATCCAAGAATTGCCCCCGATACCACAAGCAGTACCATCACCCTTCCCGGCATCATCTTTGTCCGGTCAAGCAGGATCTGAACGAGCGCGCAGATAGCCCCTCCGACGAGAAACGATTTCCCGATCTCCACTGTAACTTCCATCCCTGTCATATTCATCATATTTTCTCACAGTCTCCTTTTCTTCTCATTTTTCAGTCCATGGCTCACACGATCCATTTCCCGTCGTTGTTTTCTCCATTTTGTCATCCTTGATTTTTATGTGGGTAAATTCCACACCTCTGCAACCCTATCTTACTTATCTCATTTATTTCACTTAACTTCATTCATCTTTACTTATTTTTTATCTCACTCAAACGCTCTCAAGAATTACTCCGTGTGCAATCCCCGGAATATTCTGTCCCTCATTGTAGCTGACCGTCGAGAGCAGTGCACCTGTCGGGAGAAAGAGCACGCGCTTCCATTCCCCGCTCAAAAGTTTAGGGAAAATCTGCGCGCACAGTGTCACTGCCGAGCATCCGCACCCGCTTCCGCCCGCATGAATGTCCTGAGATCCATAATCATAAATCTCAATTCCGCAGTCCATGTGAATCCCTGACAGCTCATGACCTTCTTCTCTCATGAAATCAAGCAAAATCTTCTGACCAATTCGCCCAAGATCCCCGGTGATGATCCGGTCATAATGGGATTCATCCACCCCAAAATCCTGAAAATTTGTCATAATCGTGTTCCAAGCAGCAGGTGCCATCGCAGCTCCCATATTCATTGAATCATGGATTCCCATATCTACAAGTTTTCCTGTCGTGACGCCTGCAATCTTGACTGCTGTTCCAGACGATGGACGTTTCGATGAGAGTACGACTGCTCCACATCCGGTCACAGTCCACGAGGCACTCTGCGGTCTCTGACTCCCATATCCAAGCGGAAACCGAAACTGCTTCTCTGCGGTCGCATAATGACTGGAAGCGAGCGCAAGCACACAGTCGGCATCCCCTGCCCCGACACACATGCTTCCAAGACCAATCGCCTCCCCGATTGTCGAACACGCTCCATAAAGTCCAAAC
The DNA here is from genome assembly GCF_983179755.1 of Brotaphodocola sp. Taxonomy (NCBI): domain Bacteria; kingdom Bacillati; phylum Bacillota; class Clostridia; order Lachnospirales; family Lachnospiraceae; genus Brotaphodocola; species Brotaphodocola sp. The sequence continues at coordinate 49,310 of NZ_CFAHBC010000017.1, forward strand.
AGCGGAATGTCGAGATCCACGGTTCCAAACGAGGTTGCAATCAGCTGTCCGAGCAAATCTCCCGCAAACAGGTAACGGACATCTTTTCTGTGAATATCCCGCTTCTCAAGTGCAAGATCCGCTGCCTGCTTCTGCATCGCGCTCTCCGCCTGCTCCCAGTTTGGCGCTCCAAACATCGCATCCTGCTCCACAACATCAAATTTTTTTCCGAGTGGTCCCTCCCCCTCCTTTTTTCCGACAACTGAAGCCGATGAGACCAGATAAACCGGTCGCCCCGGAACCATACTCGCTCTTCCTTTTTGCATGTTGTTTCAAGCTCCTTTCTCCTCAATAAAGTTTTTCAAAGTCCTTTTTTAATTCTTTTTTCCATTAGAATTCCCGCACCATGTAACTTCTATTCTATTTTTCTATCTTTGTCGTCTCTCGTCTGTTTTTGCGTTCAGTTTTTCCAGTCATTGACTTCTCGTCCACACATATTGGAACGATTCTTTGCATATACTGATTTCTGAAAAGGATGTGATATACGATGACGATTCTCAGTTTTTTAAAAAACCACGCGCGCGCACTTATGACACTGATCTGCCTGTTCACAATCAGCGTCCTCCTGTTCATTCTCTGGACAGACACCAGGCGCCCGCACCATGAGGGAAGCACCCTCGTACAGCAAACTTCCATAGAAATGCCAGAGCAGAGAATGGCTCTCACAGCGGATGCCTCCATCACCCTGGAGGTCATTTTATGAGTTTGGCAGCCTCTGTGGTCTATCTCAATCTCAGAGAGATCACGGAAGTGCATGAAAAAGATGTCTTTCTGCGGAATGTGGCTGATGTCTACTGCAAAAATCCGCATATCCAGAACCGGTGTAAATCGATGAAGATCCGCACGCTTCACAGCTCAAAGCCCCGGCGCTATGTCTGTCAGGCTCTGGATGTGATCTCGCTTTTAGAATCTGCGGATTCTACGATTCAGGTCACAAACATCGGAAAAGTCGAATTCATCATTGACTATCAGCCCCCGCACCCGCCAAAACTGGCTCTGGCATGGACGAAAACACTGATTGTCTGTCTGATTGCCTTTTGCGGATCTGCATTTGCGATCATGACATTCAACAACGATGTTAATGTAACCGACGTCTTCTCCGAGGTCTACCGCCTTGTGACCGGTCAGGAGAAAACCGGCTTCACGGTCTTAGAGGCATCCTATTCCATCGGACTTGCTGTCGGAATTCTCGCCTTTTTTAATCATGTACTCCGTTTCAAGCTGAACACGGACCCGACACCGCTTGAGGTGGAAATGCGACTCTATGAGGAAAATATCTGCAAGACACTGATTCAAAACGACTCTCGAAAGGAGCAGGACATTGATATTCAATAATCCACTTCTGCATACGCTTCTCTTATCTTTGATTGGACTGAGTGCCGGAAGCATCATTGCAGGTGGTGTCTTCGCATTTCTCGCCATCATCGGCGTATTTCCCCGTTTGATCGGAAAAACAAAAACACGATCTCACATTATGCTCTATGAGACTGTGATTGTTTCCGGCGGAATCTTTGGAAATCTCTGGGATCTCTACGAGTTCCCGCTCACCTCGATTTTTGCCCCGATCGCCTCACTTCTCCTCGCGATCTTTGGAGCTTCGGTCGGAATTTTTGTCGGCTGTCTCGCCATGTCACTTGCGGAAACGCTCAAGACACTTCCTGTTATCAGCAGACGCAGCCATCTCTCTGTCGGGCTCCAATATCTGATTCTCTCCATCGCCCTCGGAAAGTTGGCTGGATCTCTGCTCTACTTTTTTTATGGAATGGATGGGTAAGAATTTTCTAAGATAAATATATGAACTGGAGGACTGATTTTCTATGGAACTGAACAAAAAAGCATATGGCGATTACGTCAAAAAAGTAACTCCGGTCAACGGACTTCTCGCAGATATGGGAAAGGCATTTGTAACAGGAGGAGTCATCTGCGCCGGTGCCCAGATCCTGATTCTTTTTCTCGTCAGCCGTGCCGGTCTTGAAAAAGAAAAGGCACAGACGCTCACACAGCTGACCTTAATTTTCTTGAGCGCCCTCTCTACGGGTCTTGGAATCTACCCCAAGATCGTCAAATGGGGCGGTGCAGGTGCTCTCGTCCCGATCACCGGATTTGCGAACTCCGTCTCCGCACCCGCAATCGAATACCGCACAGAAGGTCATGTATTCGGCATCGGCGTCAAGATCTTTACGATCGCCGGTCCTGTGATCCTCTACGGAGTCCTCGCAAGCTGGATTCTCGGTCTGATTTTCCTGATCGGAAAATTTTTAGGATTTATTTAGAAAAATTTCCAGAAAGCTAGGAAGATTCCCTCATCCACTCCCGCATGCGCTGTAAAATCCTCTTCTCCATGCGGGATACCTGCACCTGCGTAAGCGATAATTCCTGTGCAATCTGCGTCTGCGTCTGATCCTCAAAATATCGGCGCACAATGATTTCTCTTTCCAGCCCGTCAAGTTTTTCGAGGAGATGCTCAAGAACCATTCGATTCATCAAGTTTTCTTCTTCCTGATTTTCATCCGTGAGTCGATCCATCAGGGCAAGCTCCTGCCCTTCTTTATTTCCGATATTTCGATAAATCGAATCCACCTGCGTCACTGCCTCAAGTGATGCCACCGCTTGCTCTCGTGACACCCCGACACGACCGGCAATCTCATCCATCCCGGGCTCTCGCCCAAGCTCCCCAGTCAATGCCTCCCTCGCAGAGCGAACGCGCATCGCCAGTTCTTTCATCGACCGGCTGACTTTAAGCATCCCATCATCTCTTAAGAATCGCCTGATCTCCCCGGCAATCATCGGAACCGCATACGTCGAAAAGCAGACATCAAAGGACAGATCAAACCGATCAATCGCTTTTAAAAGCCCGATGCATCCGATCTGAAATAGATCCTCCGCCTCATATCCTCTCCCTGTAAAGCGTCTGACCATGCTCCAGACAAGACCAGTGTTTGCAAGCACAGCTGCCTCCCGGCATTCTGTCTCTCCTGCCCGGGCACGCCGTAAAAGTTCCCGTACCTCTTCCATGCTCTCACCGTCCGATCCTCTTTTTCATGATCACCAACGTTCCTTTTCCGACCTCCGATTTCACCTCCAACTCATCCATAAAGGCTTCCATAAAAGAAAATCCCATACCGGAGCGTTCTCCCGAGCGGTCGGTCGTAAACAGAGGTTCCATCGCCTTCTCCACATTTTCGATCCCCCGCCCGCAATCCTTCACCTGAATCGTCAGCTCTTGCCCCTCAATCTCCAAGTCCATCTCAATGATCCCCTGCTTTCCCGCATATCCGTGGATCTCCGCATTCGTTACTGCCTCCGAGACCGCAGTCTTCACATCCTCGATCTCCTCGAGTGTCGGGTCGAGACGACTCATAAAGACCGCCGTCACCACCCGGGCAAATTCCTCATTCTCCGATAAACTCTCCATTTCCATATGAAACCGTTGCATGCACATCTCCTCCATCTCACCCCGCGATTGCCGCTTCCTTTGTGTCAAAATGTGCAATCAGTCGGGTAACTCCTCCAATCGCAAGCACACGACCAATCTGTTCCCTGACCCCGTAGAGCGTCACACTCCCCCCGCTTCTTGCCATCTGCTTATAGCGATTTAAGAGAACCCCGATACCGGAAGAGTCCATGAATTCCGTTCTGGAAAAATCAAACACCACCTTGCGGATATAATTTTCCGAGAACAGAAGATCCGTCTCATATCTCAAATTTCGGCAGTTGTGATGATCCAGTTCCTTCGGAAGATGAATCACCAGAATCTGATCCCGCGCTTCATAGGTGAAGGTTTCTGTCATAGTTGTGTCCTCCCTTTATCATTTATAACTCAGAGTGGATGTCCCCCTCCTCTTTAGGTGGGGGGTATCACAAGTCTTCTCAGGAGGGGAGACAATCCCCTTCTGAGTTATACGCTCCGCTCCGCGAGGGTGCAATTTCCTATCATACAAAAAAGCACTCCAGATCCATCGCCTACGCAATTTCTCTGTCGTGCTTTTCAATTCCTAAAATTCTTAATTTTTTAATATTTTTATATGTTATGTTCTTTCTCGCGCATTTGATCTGCACTACACTTGATCCACATTTAATCTGTGCTTCATCTGCGCTTACTCACAACTTAGTATCCTCTCTGTCTCTGCGCCTCTCTCGCATACTCGGAGTTCGGGAAATTCAAAATCACATCCCCGTAATAAGTATTTGCCGAATTCATATCGCCCTGTGCCTGATAGACACTTCCGAGCTTGTACAGAGCCGATGGATTGTCGCCCTTAACTATCAGGCTCTTCTGGTAATACACAAGTGCCTGCTGGGATGCCGGATCCTGAGAGACCGCCTCATCGCCCAACTCCTCAAGGATCTTCCACGCCTTTTCTTCCATATCAGTCTGAATCCATGAGATCGTGTTTCTCATGGATGCATCGTCATTCATCACAGAAAAGTCGGTGTCGGAATAGAGCCGAGCAGCCGTTTTCATATCATTGTCCCGATATGCCTGAAGGATCTGTACCAATCTCTGATATTGACTTAAAATTCCGTCATTACTGCTGACAATCGTCTGAAGCGAATCCTCTGCCTTCTGCTTTTCCGCATTTGCCATATCGAGCTGGCTGTTCAAGTCATCGACTTCCAGATTTTTCTGATTCAGCTGTTCGAGAATCTTCTGTGTCTCCTGATTGTGGCTCGCATTGAGTGCCTCGGTCTTTGCCGGCATGACAAGGAAGAAAATCACCATTGCACCGAGAACAAGTCCCACCAGAATGTTCAAGACAGACTGAAGTCCCGTCGTTTCCTTGTAACTTGGCGGAATGATGATGTCGTCATCCTGCATCTGGCGATGGGAAAACGCATTTTTGAGTTTTCTCTTCTCCACCTCAGCCTTTCCGGTGTGCTTCTTCGCCACATCCATATATCTCTGTGCCTGCGGATTGTAGTGGTCAACTTTAAGTGCCTGATACAGACAGCGCCCCGCCTTCGTGTAATCCTCACGCTGAATATAGAGCAGGGCAAGCAGTTCCTGTGCCTTCACATACTGCGGAAAATCCTCAAGCATGCGAGAAAGCATCAGCACCGCAAGATCTTCGTTGTTGTTTACGGCATGTCCAAGTGCCTGATTAAACTTCTTTGCCGACTGGTCTGCCAGCTCTAAATATCCCTTATCCTCATGGACACGGCGCAGGTACTCTTCCGCAAGATTGTTTTTCTCCTGAAGATTCAGACTGATGACCCACTGTGTGAGCGCCGATCCCACTTCTCCGGTCTCATTGTAAATCAAACCCAGAAGATTCCGGGCATCCGTCTGGTACTTATCAAACCGCAGGCTCTTCTTGAGCGCCATAGCAGCTCCGGTCAAATCCCTCTGCCCCGCTCTCTCCAGTCCCAGATTATAGTAGGCATCGGCGATCCGGCGGTTTCTTTTTTGTGTATCCATCCTATATCCGCCTTACTGTTTTTTCTCTTTTAAAAATTCCATCATCAGGTCATTCATATCCGTCAAATCTTCCCGCACAATCGACGCTTCCACCTCACTCACCTCAAGGCTCGGCTTAAAGCGGGCAATTTCCTGTTCAAAATCCAGCATGATTGTTATTCACCAATCCTTTCTTCCAGTCCAAAGTCACTGTTTTTCAGAGCATTTTCCCTCCGACAGTTTTCTCACAGACAGCTTCCGGCATCGTCTTTAAGATGCGCTGAATCTCCCCGATCAGATACAGAGAGCCGACGACATATAATCGATCCGTCTCTTTCTTCTTTGCAAGTGCAGACTCAAGTGCTTCTCTTGCAGATCCATACTGTTCCACAGTCTCGCATCCTGCCTGCCCAAAGAGATTAGCAAGCAAATTTTCATCTGTCGCGCGTGCGCTGTCGATGTGGACAACCGTCACGACAGCGGGATGAAGATTGTCACAGAGCATCTTGATCATCTCCCGGTAATCCTTGTCCGAAACCGCCGCAAACAGCAGATGAATCGCCTTATCACTCTTCTGTGCCTTGACTGCCTCAATAAACGCCGAGATTCCTCCGGGATTGTGAGCACCGTCAAGCCAGACATCCTCGCGAACGTTCTGCATCCGTCCCGGCCAGCACACATGGCTGAGTGCTTCCCGCTTTGTCTCTTCTGCCACAGTCTCAAGTTCTCCGCGCTCTGTCAGCACCTCAATCGCCTTGAGCGCAATTCTCGCATTCTGTGCCTGATAAGGAGCTGAAAACTTCACCTCCGAGACCACTTTCCGATCGACCGCATCATTTTCCTGAATATCCTGCACATTAATCGGCTTGATCGGATTCACCGGATAGAATGCAGAGCCTCTGCTCTCTGCCTGTTTTGCGATCACTGCGGACGCCTCAGGCTGAGTATCATCAAAAATCACCGGAACTCCCTGCTTGATGATCCCCGCCTTCTGCATCGCAATCTCCGGAATGCTTGTACCAAGATAGGCGGTATGGTCGAGACTGATCGAGGTGATGATACAGGTCTTTGGACTCCGGATAACATTCGTCGTATCAAGAAGTCCGCCAAGTCCGGTCTCCAACACCACCCAGTCCGGTTTCTCCCGCCCATACAGATCCATCGCCATCAGAAAGACAAATTCAAAGAACGTCGGATGAGCATAGCCCTTCGCGCACATCTTCCCGGTGACTGCGCGCACATTCTCAAAACTCTTCTCAAACGTCTCTTCCGGTGCCGGACTCCCATCGAGAAGAAATCTTTCCTTCACATCCGTCAGATGCGGAGAGATAAACGTTCCGACATGGTATCCCGCACACAGGAGGACAGCCGTCAGATCCGCACAGACCGAACCCTTTCCATTTGTCCCCGCGACATGAATAATGCGGAGGGAATCGTCTGGATTTCCAAGTTCTGTGAGAAAATCTCTGACTTGCTCCAGCGTATTTTTCTTTCTGGTCCAGAATGGAATCTGATCCAGATAAGCTCTTGCCTGCTCTTCCATCTCTTTCTTATTCTTTCCTTTCCAGGCTTTGAACTGTTACAATGTATGCAATCATGTCCGGGGTTATGCACACTTTCTTCCTGTGCCCCCGGACATGCCTGCTGTTTTCTGCCTGATGCTTTCCCGTCACCGTTCACACGCCTCGCAAACCGCAACGGATTTTGCCGATCTTATTTCTTTAAAACTCTTATTTCTTTAGCTGAGCCAGATGCTCCTCAACCTGCTTCATCATCTGGGTGTACTTCTCTAACTTTGCCTTCTCCTCAGCGATCTTTGCCTCCGGAGCCTTGCTGATGAACTTCTCGTTGCTGAGCATTCCGTTTACACGCTTAAGTTCGCCCTCAAGACGGGTCTTCTCCTTCTCAAGACGCTCGATCTCCTTCTCCACATCGACAAGCTCTGCAAACGGCATGTAGATTGATGCGGAAGGGATCACTGCGGATACTGCGTCCTCACCGATTCCTGTCTTATCTGCCTGGAGTGCAACCTCACTCGCATATGCCAGAGTCGCAAAGAAGGATTTGCTGTGCTCGAAGATGTCAAGAACATCCTGACGATCGGATACAACGAATACCTTTGCCTTCTTGCTCGGCGGAACGTTCATGGAGGTGCGCACGTTACGGATTGCGCGAACTGCTTCCTTGATCGTCTCAACTGCCTGCTCCTCAGATGCAAAGTTGAGCTTCTCGCTGTACTCCGGCCAAGCAGAAATCATGATTGAGGACTCTTCCTCCTGAAGGTTGCAGAAGATCTCCTCGGTGATGAACGGCATGTACGGATGCAGAAGTTTCAAGGACTGGATCAGAACCTTTTTAAGCGTCCACAGAGCGGAAGCCTTCGTCGTGTCCTCATCGTTCCACAGACGCGGTTTTACCATCTCGATGTACCAGTCGCAGAACTCTTCCCAGATGAAATCGTAAACCTTCTGAAGTGCGATTCCAAGCTCGAACTTGTCGAGGTTCTCGGTCACATCCTTCGCCAGCGTGTTGACGCGGGAGAGAATCCACTTGTCAGCCAGAGTCAGCGGTGCGTTCTCTGCCAGAGATGCATCTGCATCCTTCGCATATGCGCGGTCATACTCTGCCATGCGCTCTGCACTTGCCTTCTCGATGTTCATCATGATGAAACGGGATGCATTCCATACCTTGTTTGCAAAGTTACGGC
>NZ_CFAHBC010000018.1:0-56653 GCF_983179755.1 Brotaphodocola sp.
ATTTTTATGCTCATTTTCACCAAATCCCCTCCTGTTTTTGGGGATTTCTTATTGTTTTTATAAAAAAACAGGTTTTTCTCAATAAATCATGTTATGATTATATATTAAGAAGCAACTACTATTTTATATGATTCAGGGGGATTTTCTTCATTTATGAATGCCAAACAAAACAGTCGGATCATCAACGGCATCGCTTTCGGTTTTTCTACCGCATTTCTTATCTCAGCAGGAATCGCTACATTATACACGAGAAAAACGATTTCTGCGGTTTTATATGGATGGTATCTGATTCTGATCACTCCATGTCCCCTCGTGACCGATTACTTCGCCGTCGGCGGTCTCTCAAGCGCTATGCTCAACGCTGGAGCCTGCGGTCTTCTGTGCGCCATTCTCATGGTCAGTCTCAAAGGCGAGTCCCGCGCCAACACAATGGCGGGATATTTTCTCGTTGTGGCACACTGTTTTTACGGATTGAATATCCTGAACATGTTGCCCTGCCTCTTTACCCCTTTCATCTATTTAAAATTAAAGCACCTGAATTTTAAGAGCAACCTGCATGTCTGCATGTTTACGACCTCGTTTGCTCCCTTCATCAGCGAATTCCTGTTCCGCTACACAATCGGGGACAATTTCGTGTTCGGTCAGGTACAGCTCACTGCCAAAGGAGTGATCCTCGCCATCCTGTTCAGCCTGATGCTCGGTTTTGTCGTTCCGGCAATCCTGCCCGGTGCACACGCATGGCATAAGGGATATAACCTGTACAACGGTGGTCTCGCATTCGGAATCTTCGGCTTCCTCGTGTTCAACTTCATGTACCGCACGATGGGAATCGAAGTGCCAACCTCCCTCGTCGTGGATACGCCAGTCTATGAGCAGTTTGGTCACAGCTTCCGCCTGTATGGAAACTGCTTTTACTTAACGATCTTTGCGATCTGCATCCTGAGCGGATATATTTTAAATGGAAAAAGTCTCCACGGACTGAAACATCTGTTCAAGGACACGGGATTTCGCAGTGACTTTGCGGAAAAATACGGAATGCCGATCTGCCTGATGAACATCGGGTTTTACGGGTGTATCTTCTTAATTTATTTAAATCTCGCCATTCAATTTTCCGAGGGCGCTGGATTTACCGGTCCGACTTTCGGAATCGTGCTCGCCGCTCTGACGTTCACTGCAATGGGACAGCATCCGCGCAACATCCTGCCGATCCTTCTCGGCTACGAGTGCCTGTACCTCTTTACACTGTTCTTCTGCCACATCAACGGAAGACAGCTCACCTGGTCAATCTCGATGCAGGGCTATTTAAACGGAGCTGCCTTCGCGACGGGAATGAGCCCGATTGTCGGACGCTACGGCACTCGCGCCGGCATCGCCTGCGGATTCTTGTGTGCCTCAATCTGTACGGCGACAAGCGCACTTCACGGTGGCTTCGTTCTCTACAACGGTGGTTTCACCGCCGGAATCACAATCCTGATTGTTCTGCCGATCCTCGAGCACTACGTTCCTGCGACCCGTGAAGAAATGAAAGATCAGCATGTGAATATGAGAGATCTGATCACGCTTGTCCAGAACAATGTCGATCCAAACCTGATTCGCCCTTACGATACCTCCCGCTACAATGAACTCGGAGACGATATGGACGAACAGTAAACGCCCCTAGACAAGATTTCAAGATTCTATACGCAATAAAAAACCTCCACTGCCTGACGGACACCCTGATATGTACCCCGTTTTCTGGCAATGGAGGTTTTTCTGCTTTATAAATTGTGAATTTTATTTTGAAAAATATCTCAACACCCCGCTCAGTGCTACCTCATAGCCCAGCCCAATCGAATCCCGCTCCACATACTCTTCCCTCGTGTGCGCACCCGCGCCAAAACACGTTCCATAGCACACGCTCGGAATTCCCATCGAAAGAGGAATGTTGCAATCCGTCGAAATCGGAACAAGCGCAGGCATTTTTCCAGTTATGCATGCAAGCGTCTCTTTCGCAAAATCAAGCATCTCTTCGCGAACCTTTTTCTGCTCCTCATTTAATCGCTCACACGGGCGCAGCCCGACAACCTCCACCGATACCACAGCACCCTCTCTCTTCTTTGAAAAAATCTCCGCAAAACGCGCCTTCATCCAGTCAAGGCTGTCCGCATCATCCGAGCGATACTCGCAGAGCATATGGACCTCCTGCGCAATCGTGTTGACTGAGGTTCCACCTTCGATCACACCGACGTTGTAGGTCGTCTTTCCGCCCTCCGGCACAGAAATTTCATAAATTTCCCGAATCAGATCTGCCATGACTGCAATCGCATTTGGATTGCCAAAGCAACTATAAGAATGTCCTCCTTCAGTCTTTACGTTCACGCGAAAGCGCTCGGAACCTACCGCCCGACAGGCGATCGTGTCCATTGTGCAATCAAAACTCGTAAATGCCTTGATCCGATTTCCATAATCTTCACAGATTTTCCGGGAACCTCTTAAATTTCCAAGTCCCTCCTCGCCCGTGTTGCACACAAACAAGACACCACATCCATCTGACGGCTTCAAATCCCGCTCTGCAACATATCTTGCCGAAAGCAGAAGCGCAACAAGATTTGCGGTGTCATCTCCGACTCCCGGGCAACAAAGATGTCCTCCTTCCTCCTTCCACGGAAGAGGGGTCTCATCCGGAAATACAACGTCCATATGTGCCATAAAGACAATCACAGGATTTGTCGCCGTCACATGATGCGGATAAACCACATTTCCGGCACTGTCCACATAGACTCCTTTTGCCCCATTTTTCTCAAGCCAGTTTTTACAAAACTCAGTTCGACGTTCCTCATGATTCGAAGGTGCCGGAATCTGTGCCAGCTCTTTTAAGAGTTCATATCCTTCGCCTGCATGTTCTCTGATATACGATTTTTCTTCTGATCCAAGTTCCATGATCCCAGTCCTCTCCCGTATCTTGTATGCATCTTATCTGCGACTTATAAGTGTCCTATACGCATGTTTTCAAATCAATACTCGCAAATCTGCGCTACTATACTGCTCCTGCACTACTACTGAACTGTCAGTGCACTGCTCCTGCGATCATTATAGCACTTAATCAAAAAAATGGGAACGCACCTCTGCGATCATCCGACGAATCTTTTCAGGATCTTTTTTTCCGTCCGTCTCGACTCCACTGCTGACATCCACACCAGACGGAGAAAAACGATCAATCGCAAAAGAAGCATTTTCAGGATTCATCCCGCCTGCAAGAAACCACGGCTTTTGAATCGGAAGATGTGATTCTAACAGCTTGTGATCAAACAGTTTCCCTGCTCCCGCCTGCATCGCATCCAAGAGCAAATAATCTGCCTCACTCTCATACCAGATCGCAAGATCCGTCTTTTCACTCATCCGAATCGCCTTGATCAGAGGAACCTTTCTGCCAAGACGGTTCAGACGCTCCCGCAAATCTTCAAGATTGCTCGGAGTCTCCTCCCCGTGAAGCTGAACTACATCGATGATCTCTCTTTCCACAAGGCGCTCAATCTGCTCCGATGGTGCATCCACAAACACCCCGACAATCGGAATCTCCCGACTCAGGTGCGCACGCAGTTTCTCTGCCAGCTCCTCACTGACCTGTCTGCGACTTTGTGCAAACACCAGTCCTGCAAAATCTGGTCTGCATGCATTCAATACATCCATATCTTTCAATCGAGTCAGCCCACAGATTTTGATCTTTGTCCGCCTGATCTCCATGTTTCGATCATCTGCTTTTCTGTTGTCTGCTTTTCTGTTGTCTGCTTTCTTGTTGTCGGATTTTCTGTCGTCGGCTTTTCTGTCATCTGTTTTTTCGGCATCCATCTTGTTATCGTCCATCGTCTTCTCAAAATCCTTCTCTTCTCAAAATTCTTCTCTTCTTCCAAGCTCGCGAAGCGTCACCGCCTTATCTGCACTTCTCATCAGTGTCTCCCCGATCAGCACTGCGTCCGTTCCATTTTCATAAAGTTTATTTGTATCCTCCGCTCCCCGAATTCCGCTCTCTGAGACAAACACGATCTCTCTCGGCACAAGGCTTCTCAAGCGCACAGAATTATTGACATCGACTTCAAACGTTCTCAAATCTCGGTTGTTGACGCCGACAATCCTAGCCCCGGCACGCAAGGCCCGCTCGACCTCGCGCTCATCGTGAGCCTCCACGAGAGCAGAAAGTCCGAGTTCCTGCGCCTGTGCCAAATATTCCTTAAGCTGTCCGTCCCCGAGAATTGCACAGATCAGAAGCACTGCCGAAGCACCGAGAACGCTTGCCTGATCGATCATATAGGAATCAACCGTAAAATCTTTTCTCAGAATCGGAATCGAAACAGTCTCCACAATTTCTTTTAGATAAGCGTCGCTTCCCTGAAAATAAAACGGCTCTGTGAGGACAGAGAGCGCACTTGCCCCTGCCTTCTCATATTCTCTTGCAATCTCAAGATACGGAAAATGCTCCGCAATCACACCCTTTGACGGAGATGCCTTCTTGACCTCACAGATAAAGGAAAGTCCCGGTGCCCGAAGTGCCTGCTCAAACAAAAACTTTTTGTTTTCCGGACATCGATGCGACTCTGCAAGCTCTCTCATGGTCTGTGCAGACACTTTTTTCTTTTCTTTCTGAACTCTTGCCCTCGTCTTCTCTGCAATCTCATCCAAAATCATATGTCTTTCCTCTCCTGTCCGAACGATTGAACTATTTATTCTCCGAGCTGATCTCTTGAACCATTTACAAAGGCTTCAAGCTGTTTCTTTGCCTTTCCGCTGTCAATAATCTCTCCGGCAATCTCGATTCCATCCGCAATCGTCCCTGCCTTTCCTGCCAGATAAATCGCTGATCCTGCATTCATCAGCACAGCGTCACGCTTCGGACCCTTCTCTCCATTTAAAATTTCCATCGTGATCTTCGCATTCTCCTCTGGTGTTCCACCCGCGAGATCCTCTTTCTTACATCTTGAAAAACCGAACTGTTCCGGTGTGATCTCATAACTTGTAAATGCACCGTCACGCACCTCGCAGACCTTTGTCGGCGCACTCATGGAGATTTCATCGAGATGATCCGTTCCGTACACGACAAGCGCACGCTTCACGCCGAGATTTGCGAGAACCTGGGCAAGCGGTTCTACGAGGGTCTCATCATAGACTCCCATCAGCTCCATATTTGCACCTGCCGGATTTGCGAGAGGTCCAAGAATGTTGAAAATTGTCCGGATTCCAAGCTCTTTTCTGACCGGAGCGACATACTTCATTGCACCGTGATATTTCTGAGCAAACAGGAAGCAGATTCCGATCTTTTCTAAAAGTTCCCGGCTCTTCTCCGGAGAGATCGTGATGTCAACGCCAAGTGCCTCGAGCACATCCGCTGCCCCGCATTTGCTCGAAGCGGCACGATTTCCATGTTTTGCGACCGGAATTCCTGCTGCTGAGATCACAAGTGCGGATGTTGTAGAAATGTTGAAAGAGTTCGCTCCGTCTCCGCCTGTTCCGACAATTTCCAGCACATCCATATTGTGAAGCAGACGAACGCAGTGCGCTCTCATTCCAGATGCTGATGCCGTGATCTCCTCGACCGTCTCTCCCTTCATGCCAAGAGCTGTCAGGTAAGCGCTCATCTGCACCGGAGTTGCCTCGCCCTCCATAATCTCATTCATCACCTGCTCTGCCTCTTCGTAGGTAAGATTTTCATTTCTATATACTTTTAAAATGGCTTCCTTAATCATCCTCGTGCTCTCCTTTTCTTAATTTCTCAAATTGTTTTCCGAAATACTTTAAAGAAATTTTCCAGAATCGCTCTTCCATCTGGAGTCAAGATCGATTCCGGATGAAACTGCACGCCAAACACCGGACTCGTTCGATGCTCGACCGCCATGATCTCCCCGTCTTCCGTTCTCGCTGTGACAAGCAATTCTTCCGGCATTGTCGCTTCTTCTGCTGACAGCGAATGATAACGACCGACCTGCATCCCGTTCTCAAGTCCTGCAAACAGGCGACTCTGCGGATGGATGGAAATTTTTGAGACTTTCCCGTGCATCAGTTCTTTCGCATACGTCACATTCGCCCCGTACGCCTTGCAGATCGACTGGTGTCCGAGACAGACTCCAAAGATCGGAATCTTTGACCCGAGCTTCTGTACAACCTCGATGCAGATTCCGGCATCCTCCGGTCTTCCCGGTCCCGGCGAGAGAATGATCGCCTCAGGCTTCAATCCCTCAAGTTCCTCAATCGTGATCTGATCATTGCGAATCACGCGAATATCCGGATCAATGCTTCCCACAAGCTGATAGAGGTTATAAGAAAAGCTGTCATAATTATCAATCAAAACGATCATTCTTCCATTCCTTTCCGTGCCGTATCAATCGCACTCACAACTGCCTTTGCCTTGTTCAGACACTCCTGATACTCACTCTCTGCGATGCTGTCTGCCACGATTCCGGCTCCCGAGCGCACATACACTTTTCCGCGCTTTGCGTAGGCAATGCGGATCGCGATACACACATCGAGGTTTCCCGCAAAGTCAAGATAACCGATTGCACCTCCGTAGATTCCTCTACGTCCGCCCTCAAGTTTCTGAATGATCTCACACGCGCGAAGTTTCGGTGCTCCTGACAGTGTTCCTGCCGGAAGGATCGCATCAACGGCATCAACGGCGTCACACTCCGGACGAATCGTTCCGCTCACGGTCGATCCGATATGCATCACATGGGAATATCGCTCAACTTCCATATATTTTTCTACCTTTACACTTCCAATCCGACTGATCTTTCCGAGATCGTTTCTTCCGAGATCGACGAGCATGTTGTGCTCTGCTCGCTCCTTCTCATCTGCGAGCAGTTCCCGCTCGAGTCTCTGATCTTCTTCCTTAGAAGCACCTCTCGGTCGCGTTCCCGCAAGCGGGTAAGTAAAAAGTTTTCCGTCTGTGAGTTTGACAAGAGTCTCCGGGGATGCTCCCGCAATCTCAATGTCATCACTGAAGAAGTAAAACATATACGGGGATGGATTTGTCGTCCGAAGTACCCGGTATGCATCGAGAAGACTTCCCTCCATCTCTGCCTCCAAACGATTCGATAGCACAACCTGGAAAATATCTCCCTCGCGAATATAATGCTTTGCCTTCTCCACCATCTCACAGTACTTCTCTTTCGAGAACGTCGGCTGAAGTTCACATTTAAGTTTCAGAGGCTGATTGGATGCCGGATTTCCATTCCGAATCAGATAGGCGAGTCGCTCAAGTTCCAATTCTGCCTTGTGATACTCTTCTTCCATCGCATCTGTCTTCATGTTGACGATCAGGATCATTTTCTGACGGAAATTGTCAAAGGCGATCACCTTATCAAACAGCATCAGATCGACATCCTTGAAAGAATCCTCATCGGCTTTTTCTAACTCCAGCGTCGGCTCTGCATACTTGATGTAATCGTAGGAGAAATATCCCACAAGACCACCGGTAAATGTCGGGAGATCCTTAAGGCGCGGGCTTCGATTCTCCTCAAGAATCTGGCGAATCGCCTCCTTCGGATGATCGACTTTCCGGGTCGTTGTCGTCGCACCCTTGATCGTCATCGTCCCATCCTGACAGCTGATCTCGAGAAGAGGATCAAATCCGAGAAACGTGTAACGTCCCCACTGTTTCGATTTCTCCACACTCTCAAGCAGATAACAGTGACGGCTCACCTGTTTTAAAATTCTCAAAACTTCAAGTGGTGTGCGAATATCTGAATAAATCTCCCTGGTCAGCGGAATTCTTCCGTATCTGCCTTCCTCAGCGAGTTTCTTAGCCTGTTCAAGCGTCATCATCTCTCTTATCCTCCTTCTAATTGATCGATTGATAGAATATAGAATGTGGAATATATGGATGGAACGAAATTTCATAAAAATCATGGTTTGCGTTTTATTTATGAATTTTATAAATTTATGAAATAAAAAAGCCCCGTCCATGACAGACTCTCAAATATAGAAAGTCTGCCAAGGACGGGACTTGTTACATTCACGCTTCCCGCGGTGCCACCTTGATTCACTTCACCGGAAGCTCTGACTCAATCGGGGTATCTCTCAACTGCCCGCTCTGTCTGTATCACTCCGGCTTCCGTGCGCTTTACGGAATACCATCATATTCCTGACCTCTCACGCGTGTCTCACGTCGCAGAATACTCAGCTGTCTATGATTTACCATTTGATTTATCTCATTTGCCAGCCTTTGACTGCGCCCTCGGCGGTCCATTTAACAAACTGCGTTCTAACGGTTCTCAGCATCCCGTCTCTCTGTAAGTGCACGACTTGTTTTTATCTCCGCTTCATCGGTTTGATTGAATTTATATTTTATTTTTTCACATTTTAAGACTTTTTCCAGTGCTTGTCAACTATTTTCTGTATCTTTTTTCCTGGTTTTTCACTGGAGATTATCCAAGTCGACGTTTGCAAAAATCTGGGATTTATTTCTGCGCCTGAAGCGTAAACCAGAACTCCACACCGCCCTCAACGTTTACAACGCCACAACTCTGGTGATGAATATCCATGATCGCCTTGACGATCGAAAGTCCGATTCCGCTTCCTCCGTAAGCCCTTGTTCTCGCCTTGTCAACCTTGTAGAACTTCGTCCAGAGGTTCGGAAGATCTGCCTCCGGGATCGGATTTCCGGTATTGAAGACCGTCACCTTCACCGTCTCCCCGATCTTCTCAACGCGAATCTCAATCCGTCGCTCTCCATCGAGATGATGAATCGCATTCGTCAGATAGTTCGTCACAACCTCCTCGATCTTAAACTCATCCGCAAATACCATACACGGTCCATCCGGCTGATAGCAAACCGTCGCCTCATTCTGCTGAATAAGGATCGATGAGGATCGGATCAGATCCTGAATTAGTTCTGTGATGTCGAACGTGTCCATCGACGGAGCATCGTTTCCAAACTCAAGTGCCGTCAGCGTCAGAAGCTGTTTCACCATCTTGTTCATCTTTCCCGCCTCATCCATGATGACTTCGCAGTAGTAATTCCGACTCTCCTCATCCTCACACATTCCCTCGGTCAGACCCTCGGCATAGCCCTGAATCAACGCAATCGGAGTCTTGAGTTCATGGGAGACATTTGCGATAAATTCCTTTCGCATCTCATCAATCTGGGTCTTCTCGTCAATGTCGTGCTGGAGCTGTCGGTTCGCATCCTGAAGCGCTCCGATTGCATCCTTGAGCCGACTCGAGAGGTTGTTCATATTGCGTCCGAGAATTCCGATCTCATCCTGAGCATCCGCCTCATAGTGGGCGTCAAAGTCGAGATTTGACATCTTCTCCGAGAGTGCCGCGAGCGCGAGCACCGGCTTTATCACGCGGTTGGCGACAAAGTACATGATGATCGTTCCAAGAATCAACGCCACAAATCCGACAAACGTCGTAAAACGGTTTGCGAGCATCACGCTGTCATGGATTCCTGCAAGAGGCATCGACATGATAAAGAGCGTGCTGTTATCCGAGAAAAATCCCCAGGCTTCCATGTAGCTCGCATTCGACCGCTTGTCGTAATTTGTCTCCACGATATAGTTGTCATGTTCTTTTAAAATCTGGGCATCTCCTCCGCCCTTTCCAAGCACATAGCGCTGTACTTTCTGTGCGAGGAAATCGCTCTCCCGACCGGAACTTAAGAAGGCTTTTCCCGTTGAGCTGTCAATCAGAACCGTCGTCAGGTTATTTCTCTCACCGAATGTTCGGATTGTTCGAAGAATCGTATCGTTGTCCTGATCCGAATTTGTCGCAGTCCGATTCTTCTTTTTCTGCTTCCAATAACTTCGAAAACTTCCCGAGTTTTCAGAATCATCCGTCTGAGTATCCGCATCCTCCCCGTTTTCATCAAACGGCATCTGTCCCCACTGCTGCCATTCTGCCTCAAGTTCCCGGCTGATCACACTGCTGATGCTCTCGCCATCCTGCGCTTCCTCCATCACTTTATGGTTGACGGTGTTGTATGCCTCCTCCATCACTTTGAGTTTCTGATTGACGTAATAGCGCTCAAGCCACCAGTTGTTGACAACGAGAATCGCAAGAATTGTCGCCACCATCAGTCCCACGTAAATCAACATAATCCGGTGACGGATTGAATGTTGCATCCGCTTATCCTGTTGGAGCTGTTTCTCAATCTTTTTGACTGTCATCATCCACCTCAAACTTGTATCCCATGCCCCAGATTGTCTTGATATAATTGCCCTTCTCACCCATCTTGCTTCTCAGCTTCTTTACATGGGTATCTATTGTGCGGGCATCACCGAAGTAATCATAGTTCCATACGTTGTTGAGAATCTTCTCTCTCGAGAGCGCAATTCCCTGATTATCGATAAAATAGTTTAAAAGCTCAAACTCCTTGTAGCTCAAATCAATCGGTTTTCCATCGATCGTCACCTGATGCGCCGGTTTGTCCAGACAGATGCCACCGACATCAGAGATTTCCTTGACAGTCATATTGCTCCGGCGCAGAATCGCCTCGACACGGGCGACAAGAATCTTCGGGCTGAACGGTTTGGAAATATACTCGTCCACACCGAGCTTGAATCCCTGAAGCTCATCTCTCTCCTCACTGCGTGCCGTCAGCATAATGATCGGCACCTTGGAGTACTGGCGGATTGTTTTACAAACCTCCCATCCGTCCATCTTCGGCATCATCACATCGAGAATAATCAGCGCAATATCTTTCTGTTTAAAAAAAATATCGACTGCCTCCTCGCCATCTCCTGCCTCCAAAACCTGAAATCCCTTTACGGTGAGGAAATCCTTCACCAGCTTTCTCATTCTCGCCTCGTCATCCACGACAAGCACTTTTAATCCATCCATCGTCTCATCCTCCTGACTATCCATCCTATCTCATATTCATCGTATTTTAATTATTTTTATTTTTTTAAGACCTTTAAGGCTTTTTGCCAAGGTATCTCTTCGGTCCCTCTTATCTGCATTGTATCAGATTTATTTTCGTATTTCCACGTTTTCACAGAGATTTCACAGACCGGCTGTTACCGTATTAGAATTTCTTGTTTTTCCTCTCACTTTGTGCTAAAGTGGGGCTAAAAAACAGATTAAAAAATATCCCTATTATCATTTATCGGAGGTCAACGATTATGGACTCTATTCAAAACTCATCCACAATTCCTACCATTCGCATTGCAGAAAAAAAGGACGCATCTGCCCTCTTAGACATCTACGCCCCCTACGTGACAGACACTGCCATCACGTTTGAATATGAAATTCCGTCTGTCGAAGAATTCGCAAACCGAATCGAACACACGTTAAAGAGATACCCCTATCTCATTGCCGAGGAGAACGGTACGCCGGTCGGCTACGCCTATGCCAGTCCGTTTCATGACCGCCCTGCTTACGACTGGGCTGTTGAGACTTCGATTTATGTCGACCGCTCCCACCGCAAAAACGGGATTGGTCGCCTCCTCTACAATGCCCTGGAGCGCACACTCTCCACTCAAAACATCCTGAATCTCAACGCCTGCATTGCCTATCCAGCTGAGGATAACGATCCCCATCTGACAAAAGACAGCGTCCGTTTTCATGAGAAACTCGGCTACCGCCTTGTCGGAGAGTTTTATCAGTGCGGGTACAAGTTTCACCGCTGGTACAACATGGTCTGGATGGAAAAGCACATCGGAACCCATCAGACCGATCAGCCCGCGATGATCCCGTTTTCTGAGCTGAAATCTCGCATCTTGCTTTAACTCTGCACTTCTAACTTTGCACGGAATGTTCCTGTCAGACATCAGGATTTAACGCTTTTCAAATACGATCTGTGCAAAATTTTCTAGCAGACAACTTTCGCCCGGCTTCCGGTCTTTCCTGCCTGCCGGGTTTTTGTCACAACAATTTTGTTCTCAATCCGGTCTTTGAGCTCTGCAACATGGGAAATGATTCCAACAAGCCGATCTCCCTCCGTCAGGTTCTCGAGAGCGCGCACCGCCTGCGAGAGTGCATCCTCGTCGAGAGAGCCAAATCCCTCATCCACAAACATTGCGTCAAGGCGAATTCCCCCCGCCCGCGCCTGAATCTCATCCGAGAGACCGAGCGCAAGAGAGAGCGAAGCCTGAAACGTCTCTCCGCCTGAGAGTGTCCGGACACTTCTCTGCGAGCCGTTGTAATGGTCGATGACATCCAGTTCCAATCCCGATTTTTCTTTTCGATTTTCCGAGATGCTTCGCCGTTTGAGTTCATACTGACCACTGCTCATCGTCATCAGACGCAGATTTGCCCGACGCAGGATCCGGTCAAAATACGCCATCTGCACATAGGTCTCAAGCTCAATCTTCTCTTTTCCGGCAAGTGTTCCGTTTGCGGTCTCCGAAAGTGCACGGATCCAGGTATATTTCTGTTCCGCGGATTCAAGCTCTTTTTGGCGAAGACGAACGCATGTGAGGATCCCCTCATTGTTTTTCAATATCGCATACTGATCCTGCACGCGCTGATTCCACTCGCACTCCTCCTCTCTCAACCGACCAATCTGTTCTCTGAGAGAAAAAAGCAGAGTCTCAAACTCCCCCTTAATTTCGTTCATCTTGATGATTTCGTTTGTCTTATTGGTTTCTTTGGATTTATTGGTTTTATTGGCTTCGTTGGTTCTATCAAACTCTTCTTCCAGTTCTTCTTGCAGTTTGAAAAGTCTTTCCTTATGCAAACGAAGACTCTCCTCCAGGCGTGCAAATGTCTCACCGGCTCTTCTGCGGGTTTCCTCCGCCTGTTTTAAGGCAGTTTCCAACGTCCGCTTTTCCTCTCGCTTTCTCTGAATCAAGGCATTCAGATCTTCGCTCTCCCAGGAATCTGTCTCCGTCTTATCACTCTTTTTCTGATTGTCGCGACTGGAGCTTTCCTCCTCATCCTGTCGGATCAACTCCCTCTGTTCGGCACGCAAACCGGCAAGGGCAATTTCTGCCTCCTGAATCTTCCGGCGAATCTCAAGGCTCTTCTTCTCGCACTCTTGAATCTGTGCTTCCCATCGCTGATACTCCTTTTCCTGTGCCTCTAACGTCTCTAAAGAAATTCGAATCCGCTCCAGCCATTCATTGAGATCGCAGGTTTCTGCCTCTGTCTGAGTTCCTAATTCTCCCAGAAAAATCCCGGTTGTCTCAATAAATTCCGTTGTCTCCAGCTCCCTCTGTTTCATCAGCTGTGCCGACTTTGCGCTTGCACTCTGTGCGCTCTGGCGAATTTTCTCAAGTTGCGCTTTCTCCCGCTCCAGCTCTTCTTTATCCGGGGCATCCTCTGCGAGAACGGTCGGATGCGGATGTTCAAGCGAACCACAGACCGGACACGGAGCTCCGGGACTTAAATGGCGTGCGAGAACTCCTGCCTGTGCATCGAGAAACCGTTGTTCGAGAATGAGATATCCCTGTTCTGCCTGTGCCCGCTCTTTTGCAAGCATCTGATACGAAGCCTGTTGTTTCTCTATCTCCGTCTCCAATACGCGAAGATGAGCACCGTTTTGCAAAAGCTGTCTCCCTTCTGCCTGCTGTCGGATTCTCTCGCTGTGTTTTTCTCTTATCTGTTCCGAAGAAGACTCCTGCTTGAGAAGCTCTGTATATCTCGCAAGCTCCTCCTGAAAACGTTTCCCATCATACTCCTCGTTCTGAATCATATCCTGAAGGTTTGCCAGACGAGCCTTTCTCAGTCTCTGACGGTTTCGCCGGTTTTCTTCCTCCTTAAGCAGTAAAATTTCCTGATCAAGGCTCTTTCCACGCTCTGCCGCGGCACGGCAAATTTCACACTCTCGCTCTGCCTGATTCCTTGCCTCAAACGCAGATACCATCCTCGCCTCATCCTGCTCAAGTTCTGCGCGCAGGCGCTGACACTCTTCTATCCGATCCTGTCGGTTTTGCTCTCTCTGCAAGTGCTCACGGCACTCTCCAAGACGCGCTTGCAATTCTTTTAAACGTTCTGCATCCACTGCACAAAATTCCGTGAGCAGTTCAATTCCTCGAACCGTACATCCCTGAAATTGCGCAGACTGAATCGCACCCCACTCCGCAATCATGTTTTGACGATCTGTTTTTTCTCTCGATCCGCTTTCGATCTCTGCTTCCCAAATGCGAACCCCATCGAGATACTGCACAATGCTTCTTCGCGTCTCATCGTAGGTCTTCCAACATTCTTTTGCAGAGGTTTTCAGGCGATTTTGCAAATCCTGATATGGTCCGGTGTGGAAAATCTGGCGAAAGATCTCGGATCTCTGCGCAGTTCCCGCCAGAAGAAGTTTCTGGAAATCTCCCTGCGCAATCATCGCAATCTGCGTAAACTGGCGATAATCGAGACCGACAAGCTCCGTCACCGCCTTCGTTACCTCCCTCGCCTTTGTGATCGGCTGTCTCTGGTCCGGAAATGCCAAAACTGCATCCGCTTTCTGCACCGTCATTCCTTCCCCGCGCGTCTTCGGCCTCAGATACTCGGGATTTCTTCTTACTGTGTAGGTACTTCCCTGACAGGAAAATACAAGCTCCACAAACGTGTCCGCTGTGGCTTCCGCATATTTGCTCCGAAACATTCCTGCGTCGCGCACCTGCCCGCTTGCCTCCCCGTAAAGCGCAAATGTGATCGCATCAAAAATCGTCGTCTTTCCCGCTCCCGTATCCCCGCAGATCAGGTAAAGACTTCCCCGTCCAAATTTTGTAAAATCAAGTTCTGTCCGCCCCGCATACGGTCCAAACGCACTGATAATCAGATACTCCGGTCTCAAAGTCACCTGCCTCCTTCCAAAAGAATCTTCTCAAGCTGTTCCTGACAAAATGTTCTCTGCTGTTCGCTCATCGGCTGATTATTCTGGATCTCATAGAATTCCTCAAACAACTCCAACTCCGATTTCTTTTCCACATTTTCAGCCGATTCGACCGTCTGATCTTCTCTTGTCCGCTGATTGTCGTAGAGCAGTTGCATCAAATTCGGATAAATCACGCGGAGCTTTTGCAGACCATCAGGAATATCCTCCTCATCTGTCAAAACAGCTCGAATATAGTCCTTGGTATTCGTTCCCTTGTAAAATGACTTTGCCGTCAACTCGAGATATGTCCCTCGGATCTCCCGAAGATCGCGAAGCAGGTGAAGCGAACGCGTGCGAACGGAGACCTCGCCTTTTTTTTCAAGCTCCACGATCGTCACCGACTTATTCTGATGCATCTCCGAAAATGAGTACTTGAGCGGAGTTCCGCAGTAGCGGATCGTCTCTCGCTCCACGCTCTGAGGACCGTGAAGATGACCGAGTGCCACATAATCAAAACCCTCAAAGACACTTGCCGGAACCTGGTCGACTCCGCCGACTGCAAGCTCCTCTGACTCACAGCGATTTGCACCTGTCACAAACTGGTGCGCGACAAGCACATTTCTCTCATCCGGATCAAACGTCAAATGCGTGAGTGCTGTCCGCACTGCCTCCTCCGTCGTATCTGCCGGCTCATCCTCCCACACATGACGGACGACTGCCGGTTTTAAAAACGGGAGCAGATGAATCCGAACACAGCCCCACTCATCGTTTAAGCAAACACTCTTAAGCATCCCATCATAAACCGGAGAGACATAGACCTTACTCATTTCCATCAACGAACTGCCAAACGCAAGCCGTTCGGCACAGTCATGATTTCCATAAATCACACAAACTGCCTCACAGCACTTTGCCAGTTCACTGAGGAACTCATCAAACACACTCACCGCCTCCGCAGATGGCACTACACGGTCATAAATATCTCCCGCAAGAATCACCGCCGACGGCTTTTCCTCCTTGGCGATCGCAAGTATTTCCCTCAAGATATGTCTCTGGTCTTCTAACATCGAATACTCATAAATCCGCTTGCCAATATGGAGATCGGACAGATGCATCAATTTCATAAATTTTTATCGCTCCTCTTTTTTGTGGACTCCCTGATAAATCAGAACCGAAATGATTCCGGAAATTGCCTCCGTCACCCAAAATGCATGCCAGACACCGACTGCGCCGAAAAAATGACTCAAAATCCACGCTACCGGAATGATGATCATCACATATCGGCACAGAGAAATCATCAGAGACGGAATTCCTTTTCCAAGTGCCTCAAGCGCTCCCGAGGAGACCACGGAAAGTGCGGAAACAAGGAAACCAAGGCTGATGATTCGAAGCGCCATTGCGCCCGCTTCTACCGTCTCCGTTCTCGTCGTAAACATCTGAATCAGCGAGCCTGGAATCAGCTGACAAAGAATTGTTCCTGCAACCATGATTCCTGCTGAGAGTACGAGTGCTGTGACATAAATCTGGCGCACGCGCTTCTTCTCTCCCGCTCCATAATTATATCCCATCAGCGGACGCATTCCCTGAATGATTCCGTTTGCCGGAAGATACAAAAACGTCTGAAGCTTATAGTAAACGCCGAGCACAAAGACGTAGATCTGACCGTATCCTGCGAGAATGATATTGAGCGCGGAGACAAGAAGGGACGGGAGTGCAAGGTTCAGTGTCGCCGGAATTCCGATCGCATAGAGACGAATTCCCATATCGCGCGTCGGTCTCATCTGGCGGATTCTTATGTGAACCGAGATCGGCTTGATCAGATAAAAAATCACATATAAGCCTGCATTTACGGTCTGACCGAGTCCGGTCGCAAGTGCCGCGCCCTCAATTCCAAGTTTTGGGAAGGGTCCGAGTCCGAAGATCAACACCGGGTCTAAAATGATATTGACCACACAACCCACAATCATGCAGAGCATCGAGACCGCCATTTTTCCGACTGCCTGATAGGTCTTTTCAAATGCCAGCTCCACAGCAACGGCAACAGCAAACAGAAATACAATGTTTGAATAGCGCACACCGAGGGAAATCACCTCCTCATCGCCGGTGAAAAGTCTCAAGAACGACGGCATCACGGCAATGCACACCACCGTCATCAGAAGTCCCTGCACAACATTATAAAACAATCCCTGCGAAGCTGCATCATCTGCTTTCTTAAAATCTCTCGCTCCAAGGTAAAATGCAATCACCGCATTGATTCCGACTCCAAATCCGATCATCAATGCGTTCACAAGGTTCTGAAGCGGGTAGACGAGCGACAGAGCCGTCATCGCACTCTCACTGATCTTTGCAACAAAAAAACTGTCGACGATGTTGTAAAGCGAATTCACCATCATGGAAATCACCATCGGCAGTGCCATCGAAAGCAAGAGCCCGAGAACCGGCTTTTCTTTCATCTGTGTCTGTTCCATTTTCTTATTTCCTCCTGTTCTTCTTTTTGTTCTTTTCTTTTTCTGTTTTTCTTTTGCCCTTCTTTTTTATTTCTGTTCCATTTTTTTGTTTGGCTTTTTTCTTAAAAGAAATTGCCCTGGCACATTCTCGCGCCGAGGCGCGGTTGAAACAAAAAAACGCCACGCAGTCACCGGAACGACCGGAAACTGTGTGGCGAAAATAGAATCTCTCTAGAAAAATCCACATCCTCATGGGTTTTAGCAAACGCGATTATATCATCATTCTCCGTTTTCTGTCAATCAGATCTTATTCTTGTATCATGTCTTGCGGCACTTTGGAGTTACTGTTCACGCATTGCGCAAACAGTAACTCCATCACTTTTTGTTCAAAAAATTCCTCACTGTGAGGTGTAGCCAGTTTTCGGTTCCGGTGCTATAATGAATCTGAATTTGACAGGAGGAAAAGCGATTAATGACTATTCAGGAAACGATTTTAAAACATATTGATATCGACTATTCTTACCGTCTTGCAAAACGGATGGAACAGTTTCGTTCCAACGAAATCCTCGGATACCGCAGTGCTGGTTCCCGGGCAGAATTTGAGACCGGCGAGATGCTCAAAAAGGAAATGGAATCCATTGGTCTCTCTGATGTGACAAAGGATGCCATTACAGTCGACGGATGGGAATTTAAGAAGGCTGTGCTTCATTTCACGGCAGAGGATGGAACCGCCCACGAAGTACAGCTTGGTGCTTATCAGACAACGTTCGTGACGGATGGTCCGGAAGAATTTGAACTGATGTATCTCGGCAAAGGAACGGCTTCCGACTACGAGGGAAAGGATGTCACCGGCAAACTTGTCCTCGTCGACATCAACCAGCGCGACGAGTGGTGGATCAACTATCCGGTTTATCAGGCGCACTTAAAGGGTGCGCGCGCCCTGATCGCCGTTCAGTGCGGAGGATACGGCGAGATCGACGATGAGGCGCTCAATGCACAGGATATTGCCGGACCGGAGAATGCACCCGCTTTCTCAATCTCACGCAAGGATGCGAGTGCGCTCAAACAACTTCTTCACGTCGAGGAAGGCGTTGCCGGAAACGAGAGCATTAAAATTTTGCTCGACTCCGACACTCGCGTGATGCGCGACTGCACAACTTACAACATTGTCGGACGGATTCCGGGACTTCATCCGGACCGCATGGTCATGCTCTCTGCCCATTATGATTCCTATTTCAGCGGTTTTCAGGATGACAACACCGCAATCGCAATGATGCTTGGCATCGCAAAGGCTCTCGTCGACAGCGGATTCAAACCGCGCAACACGATCATCTTCTGTGCGATGGCAGCGGAAGAATGGGGGGTTGCGGATTCCAACTTTGACTGGTCGACCGGCGCTTACGAGCAGGTCTTCACGGCTCATCCGGAGTGGGTCGGCAAAGTCATTGCAGACTTGAACTTTGAGCTTCCGGCTCTCGCACACGGCACGCGTGCGCGCATCCGCAGTTGCTACGAGTACACGCAGTTCCTTGAGGACTACCTGTCGGAACTTCCGGAGCTGACCCGCGCCTACCCGGAGGAGACGAGAATCACAGCTCCGATCGAAACCTGGTCGGACGATTTCTCGATTGCAATCTCCGGAATTCCGTCGATGGTCAACGATTTCACCGGTGGAAGTTTCATGGAGACTCATTACCACTCCCAGTTTGACAATGACGAATTCTACGATGCTCAGGTTTACCGCCTGCACCACGAACTCTTCGCCCTGCTGATCGTGGCTCTTGATGAGACAGCTGTTGTCCCGCTCTGCTTTGCTCCGGTTATGCATCACGCCTTCCACGGTCTCGACGACAACGACCTAGATTTCTCTGAGAACAGCAAGCACGGTCTTCATTCTGGGATAGATGCCTTCGGCATGGATCTGGAATTTCAGATCTCCTCCCTCTGCGATCTGCTTCGGATCGCTGAGCAGAAGGCCTGGAGAGATTATGATGATCTTGAGGTGTCAAACAATCTCTATCGCCACCTCTTAAACGAAGGTGAGAATGCACAGGCAGAGGAACTTTTTGAGAAGGCTCGAAAGACGGAAAAACTTCTGCTCGAGCGATTCAAGAAAACCCAGGATGCACTCGTGCGAATCGACTGGTACGGCAATGTGCTCTACCCGCATGAAATTCTTCTCAAGAATTTAAAGCTCGTGTCCGGTTCAATTCATGCCCTGCAAAACAGAAGGCTCTCCTCAGCACTCAGACGTCTCTATCAGGTCGACAACAATGCATATGCCTTCATGTTTGATGAGGATGTCTACAACCACTTCACCAACTATGTGCTCCACCAGCCGAAGGAACGTCTGAAATGGGGATATGGTCGCCTGATGCCTCATGAGAACCTCTACGGTCTGGTCAAGAGCCTGTTGAAAAAGCAGGAAACCGGTGAGACAGATTACGAGGATGAGCTTCGCCGACTCACTGAAATTCGGGATAACCAGCATAAATTACTTGCGGAAACGCTGGAAGAACTCTCCCGACTTATTAAAACGGTGTTTCTGTAAGAGATGAGTATAGAGCAAGAGATAGATAAAGTATAGTGAGATAAATAATGTAATAGAGCAGACTGAATAAGTATAAACTCTCTTAGAGCCTAGACTAACAACTGACAATTAACAGTCTTTTTTAATACTACGAGGAATATTCACGAAAGGAATGACAGCCGTTACTATACGGTCAATCAATTATGGACAGTAACAAACTATACCGCGTACAGCGCAAAGATTTGCCACAGCTTGAACAGCTTTTAAACCGATGTTTTGCACACGATCCTCTTTATGAAACGCTGATTCCTGATCCGGATGTGCGCAAGCGTTTAATGCCGGAACTGTTTCACTGCGACATGGACGAATTTTATGAGACCTGCGAAATCTTTGCAGACAGTCCGGACTTAAACGGAGTTCTCGTTGTCTCCGATGAGGCAGAGCCTTACAACATCTTCCAGTTCTATCTGGCAGAGACAAAGGCAAAGCTTCAGACAGACACCTACTTAATCAAGGAAGATCACTCTCTCAAAACATTTCAGAACTTTTTGAAGGGAAATGACTACCTCAACTCCAGCTGGACAGACCAGCTGCACCAGGATCAGCGCCTTCACATCATCTATCTGGCAGTCGATCCTCAGATGCAGCACCACGGCATTGCTGTTTCTTTGATGGAAGAGGCGATTGACTATGCGGAAAAGCACCGCATGATGATTTCTCTCGAGACACACAACGAGAAAAATCTGGATTTCTATCATCATTTAGGATTTAAGACCTACGGCGTGATGAAGAGAAACTTTCCTCTCAAGCAGTATTGTCTGATCCGTGAAATTCAGTAACCTACATCGTACATATCCACTCACATGAAAATAACGTGTCACAAGGTCATAAAAAACAGATCTCTTGACACGTTATTTTGTCATTGTCACTTCTGGATTTCTCTGATGTTGCCCCTTCACAACCTTAATTCGCTCCCACAAAGTGTAAATTCAGCGCCAGAATCTGCGCGTTCACCTCACTTGTCTCCTCTTTTGTCAGGTATCCACAAACCTGCATCCGACTCAGCACCTTCTGCTGGCGCTTTGAGGCGAGATCCGGATGCTTTGACGGCGCGTATCGGGACGGTGCATTCGGCACACCTGCAAGAAGCGTACACTCATAATCGCTCATCTTCGACGGCTCTTTTCCAAAATATCCTCGGCTTGCCTGTCCAATATTCTGGTATCCATCCCCGTAATAAATGCTGTTCACATACAATTCCAGAATCTCATCCTTGGAATACTTCTGCTCAAGATCGAGTGCTAAAAAGACCTCCGCCACTTTTCTTGAGAGTTGTTTTTCCTGACTGAAATACAAATTCTTTGCAAGTTGCTGGGTGATCGTGCTTCCGCCCTCCACATAACGTCTGGCTTTCAAATCGCGAACCAATGCCCGCCCAATTGCAATCGGGTCGAGTCCAAAATGGTTATAAAACCGATGATCCTCCACAGAGACAACCGCCTGTGCATAGGTATCGGGAAGTTCCGAAAGTTTTGTGTATCCTCTTTTCGCCTGAATCTTAGCAATCTTTTCGTCAAGACTCTCTGCTTCAACCGCTGTCTGATATGTCTCATATCCTTCCTTCAGAACGGTGAACCCGGTACAACTCATCACCGTCAGCGCCGTCGCTGTCATCCATCCAGTTAATTTTCTCAGTCTCATGTTCACCGCTCCTTCCGCGTATTTTATAATTTCCTATCGATGATCTTATTCTAGCATGGAGAAGGGCGGTAAGACTTTACCAATCTCTTATACTTTATGACAATATTTGGAAAATTCTGACGGATTTATTACAAGATTTAGAATCGATCTTCAGGTTTTCAACACAGTTTCAACACAAATATATCAATATATCCCCCATCAATCAGAAATAAGATGCCCCCAAAAGTCAGACCTGAAAATCTAACAATTGGGGGCACGCAATCAATCAACCTTTATAAAACTCAATCATCTCATCCAGAGATTTTTGCCTGATAAGCGGAGCCTTTCCGAATGAGCCAAACTGAACGATCAGAGTTCCAACAACCTCCTTGACACCTCGCTCAATGCAGGCAACGATCTCTGCGACATCCTCATCCGAAATTGTGCCATACATCACCGTATCCATGATCGGCGGAAGGAAGACGCGCGGATCAAACTGGTCGCGCTTCGTCTCAAGCAGTTCATAGATCGCACCGATCGAGGCGCTCGTGCGTTTCTCCGGATATTTCGCAAACAGTTCTTTCATGTTGCGCGTCACTGCAAGACGGATATCCGTATCGACATTAATCTTGCTGATGCCGGACGGAATCGCCATTTTCAGCTCCTCAATCGAGATGCCATAAGTGTTGCTCAAATTTCCGCCAAGTGCATTGATCTCATCCACGATGTATTTCGGCACCGTCGAAGAGCCGTGGGAAACCAACGCGCAGAAAATTCCAAGGTGATTTAAGCACTCCCGAATCGCAATCGGAATCTCTTTCCTGAGCTTGACATTCCTTCCCTTAGAAGCACCGTGCATCGTGCCGTAGGAAACTGCAAGCGCATCGACTCCGGTATTCTGAATAAATTTCACTGCATCAAGAGGATTCGTGTACGTCGAGGAAGCCGAAAAGACATGATCCTCGACTCCGGCGAGAACACCGAGCTCGCCCTCAACGCTGACGCCTCTCGCATGCGCATACTTCACAACCTCGCGTGTCAGCTCCATGTTCTGTTCAAACGGGAGTGACGAGCCATCGATCATAACGGAGGTATATCCACCCTCAATCGCTGCGACACACGATTCAAAATTGCGTCCGTGATCGAGATGAAGCACGATCGGAATCTCAGAATCCGCTCCATATTTCTTCACGGCATTGGCGATGTTCTTTGCTCCGATCTTCTTATCCTCAATCGTCGCATTCGCAAAATCCGTCCGCCCGCCCATAAATCCATTTGCAAGATCCGCTCCCTGCAAAATCGCCGGAGAACGGAACATTTCATGCACCTCAATCACAGCCTTCGCCTGGGCAACCGCATTTACATTAAATGCACCCTGCCCAAATCCATATGTTACCGTCGCCTCAAGAAGAGGACGCAAAGGAATCAGTGGCATTTTTTTCTCCTTTTCTTTACATAGGTTCTTTACATAGGTTCTTTACATGTGATGCATATGACCGGCGCAGTGGCAGTCCTGTGCACCCTTTCCATCCGGCGTCTCATCCTTCATCATCAGATGAACGGCCCCGAGCTTGAACGTCTGTGGAAGTGCAAGAATATTCGGGTTCGGTCCAACGTATTTCTTCATCGCATCTGCGAGAGCTTCCTCGATCGTTGCCCGCGTCTTGAGTCCCATTCCGCGCGCATATCCCGGCTCCTGAGCGCCACAGAGATAGATCGCAGAGGTGTTCATCTCCGCAATGTGAGCACAGCTCATCATCGAGAAACCGTGGAACGGATGGAAGGCGTTGCAGAAACGGTACTTGCGGATATATTCCTCATTTGTCGCAAAATACTCTCCATAGCGATTGAGATCCGGCAGGGTGTTCATGTAATCCTTCTGGAACATCTCATAGAGTTCTCTCAGGTACGGCCAGCGCTCATCATGGAAATATCCGTTGCAAATCGAGGAACAGATGATCACACAGTGATCGCTCATCACGCGCTTATGACGGATAACCTGAGCGGAGATCGCCTGCATCAGCATAATCGGGTTCGTTCCCATTCCATTTCCGTAGTGGAAAGACTGAGGCATACCGAAGATCATCACATCATACTTCTTTTCCGCCCACGGCACATAGGTGCGCTTGTCCGCCACGATCCAGGAGTGCGGTTGCATGACCTTCGCATATCCACTGTTGATCTCAATCTGACGGGAGTAAGTATCCAGAACCGCATCACAGCAGAAGAATTTCTTACCCATACATTTCTCCATGTGCTGTCCGATCTCATCAAACTTCGTGCGCATCAGGGACTTTCCATTTACCGGAGTGAAATCTGCACGGTGCATAACCTCCGGAACATGATGGGAAGCAATCGAGCGCCAGTGGGTGATTCCGGTTGCGCAGTGCTTGTATCCGCCGGAATATCCACCGTAAGGATTGCCCTGCGTGTGACCGATCAGGATTGCGACATCGCTGTCATACACATATTTATTCATCAGAACAGGATCTCCGCGATCCGTCGTTCCGAGATCTACCATGTGATCATAGTCCTCACTGTCATGCGTGATGATCTGATGGCTGTACCAGTATTCCTGAAACAGTTCCGGACCGAGGATCTGGCGAAGCTCCTGCTCTGTGCTTCTCGGATGAAGACCATTTGAACAGATCAGAAGAATATCCTTTTTCTCCACTCCCGCATGGTAGAGTTCCTGCAAAATCAGCTTGATCGATACCTTTCTGTGGGAAGTCGGCTGAGTACCGCCCTTTACAATGTCCGGGAAAACAATCGTGACCTTCGAGCCCTTGTGCGCCAGCTCAGACAACGGTGGCATTCCCATCGGATTGCGGATGGATTCCAGCGTTTTTGCCTCAATCTGATCCTCCGGAATACACGGCGGGTCCGGCACCGTCTCCCCCGGAATAAAGACGTCTGTCGTATCCGGCAATTCTGCACTCATCAGTCCCTGTCCATATTCAAACGATAATCTCATTCTCCATTCCTCCTGAATGTTTTTATTTCTGTCAATCTGTTTGATTGCTTCCATCAATCACGCAATCACAGCTCACTGATTCCAGTCAAATTCATATTTTTGTCTATGTCTAGTCTACTAGGTCTAATTTTGATTTGCGTTCAGATACAGACGAATGATCTCTAAATACTCCTCCGGGTAAAATCCAATCTCTCCCGAAAATCTCGTCAGCGCAATCAGACCGCCATCCATTGATTTCACACTCGCAAGCATTTCCGCATTTTCTTTCTTTAAACCGCCCCCGTAAACGACATCCATCCCTCCGGTCACTTCCTTAACGTAAGCTCCGATTTTTTCCATATATGCCTGATCCGGCGGAATCTTCCCCGGTCCAATCGCCCAGATCGGCTCATAGGCAATCGTGATTTTGGATCGATCCACATTCGCGAGTCCAACCTCAAGCTGTTCTCTCAAAACTTCTTTCCAGATCGGCTGTTCCTCAGAAGATTCTCCGATGCAGTACAGCACCTTCATTCCTGCACGCACCGCCTCCCGGATTTCCCTGTTCAGAATTCGATTCACTGCACTGCGCACTGCCTGATCAGAAACCACGAAGCGCTCTGCAAACTCCGTGAAATTAGAAGAATCTGAGGGATCTGCATTGCCATTCATCAACTCCCTCATAATTTCACTCTTGTCTCTTCTCTCCTCGCAGTGACCAATCAGCACACTCTCACAGCCGAGGGCATGCATCGCATTTGCGGTTCTCCCGGTTGTGAATGCTCCGAAGTTTCCTCCGCACACGGTATCAGCACGGAAGACGCCCTGACATCCAACCTGAATCGGACTGTCCTCCTCAAGCGCCTCAAGCGCCGGAATCAAATGAGCCTCCGGAAAAAACATCGCAAATTCCACACGCTCTCTGTCATATTCCTTCAGGGCATCCTGCGTCTCCCGAACGATTTTTGCTCCCCATTCCCGGATCGGCGCAAGCGAATTCACGCCTCCGGCTTCTTTTGGAATATCAAACCGTTTCAGATTCAGATAAATATGTTTCATTCCCTCTTCCCCTTCCGTTCCCAGTAATATTCCTGAAAATCAATAAATTCCCGATGATGGACATCCGCAAGCGGTTTGCACCAGGAGACAAACTCCTCCGTCACATCATTTCCCCGCTCATTGATGTAGGATTCCGGCACTTTTCGCTCATACATCATAACTTCCTCGATCGGAACCGTGCCCGGATGCATCCGGTAACTGCCATCCTCACTCGCTTCACGCACAAAGCTGACCATGACACCGGTCTGTCCCGCCAGTGCCGACTCCAAGGCGGTTCGCCCCGCAAGCACCGCTTCCTCCCGGTCAACTGCCGACTGAAGCGGAATCGACGCTCTTCCACAGATGCCCGGTTTCTCACTTCTCGCCTTGATTCCAAGTTTGCGAATCACAAGTTCCGCCAGATATGCGCCGACGTCCCCGTAGTAGACCGAACGCCCTGAGCGAAAGATCGGTGGCACAATCGGCTCACCGTTTTCCTTTTTCAGTCCCTCGCTTGCGACCACGACGACTCCGCCGAGCTCTTCATACAGGCGTTTGACATCCTCGAGAAATTCTTCTTCCCGAAATGGTCGCTCCGGCAAATAAATCAGATGAGGGGCATCCCCCTTTTTCTCTCGCGCAAGTGCGGAGGCGGCGGTGATCCATCCAGCATTTCGTCCCATCGCCTCAACGATACAGACATGGATCGGCAAAGACTTCACATCCGCTCCGATCTCCGCGACAGTCTCCGCTAAATAGCGCGCCGAACTTCCATATCCCGGCGTGTGATCGGTGACCGCAATATCATTGTCAATCGTCTTGGGAATCCCAACCACACGGATGTCCGTGCCCTCACACGCCCGCCGGATCTTTCCGCAGGTATCCATCGTCCCGTTTCCACCTGTCGGCAGAACATATTTGATTTTCCACTTTGCAAAAATTTCCGGCATTCTCGCATAATCTTCCTCGCTGAGTGCATACCGCGAAGAACCGATCGCTGTACCCGGTGTCGTCAGAAGACGCTTGAGTGTCTCTTCCGGGAATTGCATCAAATCCAGAAAACGTTCTTTTAAAATTGCCTCACTGCCTCCGATCGCTCCATATACATGAGAAATCTCTCCGCTCTCCTTCGCAGACTGAATCACCCCGTAAAGAGACGCATTCAGCACCGCTGTCGGACCTCCGCCGTGGATCACGAGCACATTTTTTTCCATTTTCCGATCCGCTCCCTTCTCTGATTCGCCTTCTGCCATTCGTTTTTTTTAGTCATTCCTCTTACTTTTCGTTCTTCTTCCAACTACTTTTCGGTTCGATTTTCAGTTTAATTCTCAGTCCGATTCTCCGTCTGGTTACCCCGCGAGTAACAGAGGTTTCCTCTTGCAATCGTGTAGACAACCTCCAGATTCTCATCGAGAATCGTCAGGTCTGCATCTTTCTGTGGTGCAATCGAACCTGTCCGGTCATAGATTCCAATCAGCTTTGCCGGATTCTCCGTCATCAAAGGTACAATTTCGGCAAGGGATTTTCCTGTAAACTGAACGAGATTCTGAATCGCATGAATTGCAGTCAGTGTACTTCCTGCTCTCGTCCCATCACTGACAAGCTTTGCGTCCCCGTCTTTCACGACAACCTCATTGACACCGAGATGGTAAAATCCATCCGGAAGTCCTCCCGCCATGATGGAATCCGTGATTGCCACTACATGCTCGGTTCCCTTCGCCTTGAGGATAAAACGAACCGTTCCCGGATGCAGATGGCGCCCGTCGCAGATCATCTCTGCATAGACATCCTGATCCTCAAGCACTGCTCCAAAAATCGCCGGTTCATGCTGATGCAGAAGTCGCATCGCATTTCCCACATGGGTCGCACTTGTCGCCCCATTTGCAATCGCCCGACGCGCTGTCTCATAATCTGCTCCGGAATGTCCGATTGCGACTGCCATTCCCATTTTTTTCATCCGGGGGATCGCCTCAACCACGCCCTCAACCTCCGGAGACACCGTGATGTAACGGATATCCCCTCCGGCGCTCTCCTGATACTCCTTTAAGAGTTCGAGATCCGGGGTTTTTAAGAGGTGTTCCGGCATCGCGCCCTTGTACTCCTTTGCAAGGAATGGTCCCTCCAAATGGATACCAATCAGTGTGGCTCCCTGGTGGGAAAGCTGTTTCCAACGGCGATATTCTCCGATTGCCCACAGAGTCTGTTCCTTCGTATCCGTCAGGATCGAGGCCTGCCAACCTGTCACGCCCTGACTCGCCTGAAAACGACAGATCTTTTCAAAATCTTCCGCCTTCGCTGAATTGACGTCCACACCGACCGCACCGTGCGTATGAATATCAATCAAACCCGGAATTACCGAGAGTCCTCTCACATCTATCACCTGCACCTTGACATCTGATGATGTTATTGCTGATGGTGTTATTGCTGATGGTGATGCCGATATGTCAAGATTCTCTCCCACTTCTATGATTTTTCCGTCTCTGATCCGGACATCCTTCCTTGCAAATCCATGATTCTGATATACTTTTCCATGTTTCAAAATCAGTTCCATGAGCACGCTTCCCTCCAGTCTGTCCCTGCTATTCTGTCCGTTTTTCCTACTCTAAATTTGCCACAAAATCCGTAAAGGTCAGCGTCAGATCCGGATGACCCTGAAGAAGTGTCACCGGGAATGCGGAGGTTGGCTCCCCATAAGAAGCTCTCCGCACCACTGCCCGATGCCAGTTGCGGAAACATCCAAGACGAATCTTTCTCGCATGAGAGATCTCATACATCCCGATCGAAATGCAGTAATGTGGCATATCCTCAAGCGCACCGTTGAAATCTCCGATCGCATTTGCCGTGCGCGTCTCCGGTGTGATCGCAAGGACTCTCGTCTTCTGATTTAAAAACTCCTCATTTGTCAGAGACGGGTCTGCCTCATTGAACGCCACATGACCATTGATGCCGATTCCTCCAAACGCGATATCGACACCTCCAAGCTCCTCGATCAGTCTCGGAATATATCCCACATCATTCGGGTCCGGGAAAACTCTCTGCCGCTTCGGCATCAGAAGTTCCTCATAAATCTTTGAGTAAACGGTTCTCTCCATAAATCCCCTGAAACTTAACGGATGATCAATCGGAACCCACTGCTTCTGATCGTCTAAATACTCATCCATGTTGATGAACCAGACATTTTTCAGACTCAGCCCGCGTTCATTCACCATATCCACAAAATACGGATATTGCCCCACCGGACCGACCGGGCAGATAAACACGGTCTTTTTCTCCGCACGATTGTTCTTCTCAATCTCCTCAATCATCTGATTTGCCATCTGGCGAAATACAGATTCATTATCCGGAAGACAGCTCAGAGAAATCTTCGGATTGCTCAAAAGCTCTTCCTTCGTGTACTGATAATACTCATGACGCATATGATCTTATTTCCTTTCCTGTCCCTCTTGTCCGAATCAGTCTAACATCTGAATCCATCTAAAACGACAAGAGACTGCCACCAGATGATGGCAGCCTCCACACAGTTAAAGCTGTTATACTTTCCCTATTTTTGATTCGTTTTTACTGATTCATTTTTATTTTGATTCTTTTCTACTAGATTCTTTTAGGTTCTTTTCTATTATTTTCCTGCTTCTACCATATTGTCAAGCATTACATAATCCGCAATCGGAACTTCCTTCTCTACCTGACCACCTGCGATGAAATTCTCCTGCTGGGTCTTATAGTAATTCTCAACAGTTCCGTCCTCTGCGCCCTTTGCAACTTCTGCACCGGTCAGCCAGTCTGCATCACCGCGCTGTTCGTAAACGCTGTTCTCATCCGTCTTTGT
Organism: Brotaphodocola sp.; assembly: GCF_983179755.1. NCBI lineage: Bacteria > Bacillati > Bacillota > Clostridia > Lachnospirales > Lachnospiraceae > Brotaphodocola > Brotaphodocola sp. The sequence goes on from NZ_CFAHBC010000018.1 coordinate 29,191, forward strand.
CTGGTTTGCCACATACTTTGCAACTTCCTCATAATTTCCGTCTGCCGCATAATCCATTCCCTTGAACAGCGCCTTGGTGAATCGAAGGATCTTGTCCTGATTTGCCTCTGCATACTTCGGGGTTACGATCCAGCTTCCCAGAGAAACCGTCGTATCGGAGAAAGTCATGTTATCTGCAAGTTTCGTGGAATCCTTCACTTCCTCAAGAATCTTTAAGCTGTTCGGAGACCAGGTTGCACATGCATCCACACCACCGGAAACCATTGCGGTCACAATACCGGAGGCATCCATATCAACGGCGCTAATATCGCTCATTGAGAGACCTGCCTTTGTGAGCGCATTCGTCAAAATATCCTCACTCGAAGTACCAGAGGAGTATGCCACTTTCTTTCCTTTCAGATCCTCAAGCGTCTTGACTTCCGGTCCACCGATCACGGCATCACCGTTTGAGATGTGAGACAGAGCAATGATCTTTGCCTGACCATTGATACACAGCTTATGAGCACCCTGTCCAATGTATCCGATATCCACGCTTCCGGACTCCAGTGATGCGATGATCGTCGGACCGTCTGCGAACTCAATCATATTTACCGTGATTCCCTGTTCCTCCATATATCCCTTTTCAATAGCCGTCGTCACTGACCAGAGGCTTCCATAGTTCGGCATGTAAGCGATGTTGAGCGTGATCGGCTCCTGTGCGGTCTCCTCGGTCTTGCTCTCCTCTGCCTTTGCTTCTGCTGTGGTCTCTTCCGCCTTCGTCTCAGCGGTCGCCGTAGTCTCAGGTGCCTTTGTCTCAGCCGGTTTACTGCTTCCACATCCTGCTAAAGAAGATACTGCCAGAAGAGATGCCAGTGCCACTGATAAGATTCTTCGTTTTCTCATAATAAGATCCTCCTTGATCTTTTTCTTTTCTCAATTCAAGTCTCCGTCTTTTATTTAAAACTTAACTCTCGTCCTACTTTCGCACTTCCAGATATTCCTTGTAAACCTCGCCCCAGATATAAGTCTTGAGATCAAGGAACGGAAGCTCCATCTTCATCTCCTGCGTTCTCGGATACGGCAGGTTGACATTCACGATCTTCTTGATTCGTCCCGGACGCGCGCTCATGATGATGACTTTCGTCGCAAGAATGACTGCCTCCTCCACATCGTGAGTGATGAAAAAGCAAGTCTTCTTCTCCTCCTGCCAGGTGCGAATCAGCTCGGACTGAAGCTGGGTTCTCGTCTGTGCGTCGAGCGCTCCAAACGGCTCATCCATCAGAAGCACTTCCGGTTGTACCGCATAAGCACGCGCAATCGCAACTCTCTGTTTCATACCACCGGACAGCTCCTTCGGATAGGCATCCACGAAATCTTCAAGCTGAACCATGCGGATGTATTTCATTGCAATCTCTTTTGCTTCCTTATCATTCATGCCCTTTAATTTCAGACCGAACATGACGTTTTTGAGAACCGTCAGCCACGGGAAGAGCGCATACTGCTGGAATACCACGCCTCTCTCAGTTCCGGTTCCTTCTACTTTCTTTCCATCCACATACACTGCGCCGGAAGTCGGTTCAAGCAGTCCTGCAATGATGTTGAGCAGAGTAGATTTTCCACATCCGGAAGGTCCTACCACGCAAATAAATTCATTTTCCATGATGTCAAGATCCACCCCATTCAGAGCGACCATTTTTCCTTTTCTGCCCTCATAAATCTTCTCGACATGGTCAATCTTCACTTTTACACGTTTCTCGTCTCCTGCCATCCCGTAAACTTCCTTTCCAGATATTTGATTACCTTCTCACTTGTAAGTCCGATGATACCGATGATGATGATGTAGAGCAACATCGGCGGCACCTCAAAGCTGTTGTTCAGTGACCGGATTCTCATTCCAAGTCCTGCGGTCGCGCCGGTAGACTCTGCCGCAATCAGAGTCGTCAGCGCTACGGAAACACCGAGACGAACCGCTGTGATAATAAACGGAGTCGTTGCCGGGAAAATCACTTTTACAAACAGATCATTGTCTTTTGCTCCGAGCACGCGCGCCGCCTTGATCAGCGTCTCATCCACATTTCGCACGCCCTGATAGATCGTCACGGTCATAATCAGGAAGGTCGCCAGCCAGATGACAATGACCTGGGGTCTGCGTCCAACACCCGCAGAGATAACTACGAGCGGTACATAAGCTAACGGTGGGATATTTCGGATAAACTGAATCCACGGCTCCACAATGTAGCGAACCGGACGATACCATGCCATCAAAAATGCAACCGGCACGGAAGTCACAAATCCAAGTACAAATCCGAGAACCACCGAGATCATACTGCTTGCAAAATCGTTCCAGAGCACTCCGCGCCCAACCATCGTCTTAAGTGCCTCTAATACTTCCGGTAAAAATGGAAAACTGCGGGATGTTCTTGGATTGATCGACAACCATTTCCACAGTCCAATCGCGACGAGCAGTGAGATCAGAAGCCATCCCCCATTCGGAATCTGTCCGATCAGATCTTTTTCCTTCTTTTTCTGCTTCCCTGCATCAGAAGACATCTCGTTTCCTCCTTCTCTTTTTTATAGTTCTTTTTCTTTGTTACTTTCTTGTTTGTTCCCCACTTATTTCTTAATTTGTTTTTGTCTACTTACTTTTTTACGCTTTCTTCCCCATCTTTTTTCTTATTGTTTTCCCATCCTGTTCTCATTTTCCGTTTGACTTCTTTTTTTGTTTAACTTTCGTTTAATAAACCTCCTCTTTTTTGCATTTTTCCGTTCTATTTTGTATAATTTGACTTTTTTAATTTGAGTTTGTAATGTTATTATAACATATTTCACAATAAAAGCACGCTCTTTTTGAGCAAACGTTTGGCTTTATTTTGCCTAATTTTTTCCTTTCTTTTTTGTATAATCCGCTCTGTCTTTTTTCTCAAAAATCCGTTATACTCTTAGGTAAATAAAGAACGTTTTCCAAATTTATGAAGATATAAAAAAACGCAAACACGGAAGAAAAGGAAAAAAGAAAAAGGAAAAAAGAGAAGACATAAAAAGAAAAGGAGGAAAAAACCAGATGACACTGAAAGAGATTGCGACTCAGGCCGGAGTTTCCATTTCTACTGTATCCCGCGTAATCAACAAGAGCGGGCGCTGTCCGGCAAGTAAAGAAGTTCAGGATCGAATCTGGGAGATTGTCCGCCAGACTGGCTACACACCAAACAGCTCTGCCCGTCAGCTCAAAAAAGGCGATCAGCATGCGGACACTTCGCGCTGTCACGCACTCGCCTGCCTGTTTGCCCGCGTTGAGGACACCAACACGGACAATTTCTTCTCCCCGCTCGCCCGCAGTATTGAGAAGGAGGCCTTTCGCCACAATTATATTCTGAAATATACGTTTTCCGCGTTTGATATTCATCATCCAGGCACTTATCGGCTGATCTCCGACAATCACGTCGATGGAGTTGCCGTGCTTGGGCGCTGTGACAAACAACTCTTAAAATTCTTAAAGCAGTATTTTCAATACATCGTCTACGCTGGACTCAACAGCCTCGACGCTCGTTACGATCAGATCATCTGTGATGGCTATCAGGCCGCAGTCACAGCGATCAATCACCTGATCCAGCTCGGTCATCGAAAAATTGCCTACATCGGGGAGACAGAACGGGAGAATCGCTATCGTGGATATCTCGATGCTCTCTCCGCGGAAAATATCACTGTCTATAAGGGTTATGTCAGCAACGTGACGCTCTCCTCCGAGGGCGGATACCTCGGCGCAAAAAAACTGCTTGAGCAAAACTGTGACGCGACCGCCTACTTCTGCCCGAATGATATGACTGCAATCGGAGCAATGCGCGCAATCCAGGAAGCCGGTTACTCGATTCCCGGGGACATCTCGATCATAAGTATTGACGATATTGAGACAGCTCAGTACCTGAATCCGATGCTGACAACCGTCCACATCCCGATCGAGGAGATGGGACAGATGGCTGCCAAGACTCTGATTGACCGGATCGAGGGCGGACATTCCCTCCCGATGAAAATCAATCTTCCCTTCTACATTGCAAACCGGGAGAGCTGTGGACCTGCACATCCTCTGCGCCAGAGGGAAGAATAAGATTGAGATAGTTGATGGATATTGGTAGATATTGATAAATAAAAATAACTTCAAGAACACAAAAGAGAAAGTGAGGATTTCGGCTTATGATTTTCACAATTCACGATAAGATTCATGATAACACTCATAATGACGCAATGTTTGTATCTGCATCGATCGACTCCCTCGGCGCGCAGTTAATCTCCTTGAAAGACGCCTCCGGCAGAGAACACATCTGGCAGAGAGATCCGGCAGTCTGGGGATTCTGCTCTCCCCTGCTCTTTCCTGCAATTGGAAACAGCCGAAACAACCGCACAAAATTTGACGGCGAATGGTACGAGCTTGCCAAGCATGGATTCTGCCGTACCTCTGAATTCGGGGCAGAACAGGTCTCTGACTGTGAGGTGCGCTTTACACTCCGCGCAAATAAGGAAACGAGGGTTCACTACCCGTATGAGTTTGTGTTGACTCTGACCTATCGTCTTGAAAATGGAACCCTCTCGATGACTTATCAGGTAGAAAATCCAATGAACCATGAGATCTGCTACTGCATCGGTGCACACCCGGGCTTTCTCTGCCCGATGGAGGATGGCGCTGTCTTTGAAGATTATCAGTTGGAATTTGAGAAGAAGGAATCCATCTTCTCCGTGCTCTACGATCTGGAAAAACTGGAATTTGATCCTGCAAGACACGGAACGATCACTCTCGAAAACGAGTCCATAATACCGCTCTGCTATGACCTCTTCGATCAGGATGCCGTCTACTTTGAGAAAACGGCTTCCCATGTGGTGCGTCTCATCAATCGCAACAGTGGTCACGGTGTCGAGGTTGCCTACCCGGATTTTAGCGGAATCGGATTCTGGACTCCAAACGGCAAACATGCTCCGTTTCTCTGTATCGAACCGTGGAATGGATGTGCGATCCGAATGGACGAGGACGATGAATTCATTCACAAATATCAGGTTCAGAGACTCGCGGCGCACACTGCAAGAAGTTACCAGCTGATGATTCGCATGGTGTAACTTAGAATATATAAAAAGCGCCTCACATAATTCTCTATTTTTCTGATTATTTAAGTTTCTGTTCGTGCTTTCCAGTTTTCCGAAATCATGTTCTGGTTTTCGATTGAACAATTATCTTTTAACCAGGCTATTGCTATTTCTTAGCGAAATTCCTCGACCCAAACTGCTTTGCCCTCTCTCAGCGACTCTTTTACATTAAGAATCCTCTGGTTTTCAGAACCACGGAATTTTAGGCTCAGATTTCGTTTTTCTTCCACAAAGCGTCCATCTACCATCACATCAAAGAGTGGGAGAAGTTCTCTCGTCGTCTCTGATTCCGGCACCATCTTTGCAAGAATTTCCTTTTCAAAATCATATCCGGTGAAGCACCAGATCGTCTTGTTCGGATAGGTGTCGCGAATTTTTTTCACAAACGGGAGCAGAGCTTCTTGATTCTTCGGGTACATCGGCTCTCCACCAAGCAGAGTCATTCCCTCAATATAATCCGGTGCCAGAAGACTCAGCAGATGTTCCTGCGTCTCCTCTGTAAATGGCTCGCCGTACTGATAGTCCCATGCCTCCTCATTGAAACATGCCTTGCAGTGGTGCGGGCATCCACTCACAAACAGAGACACTCTCACTCCTGGTCCATTTGCAATGTCCACTGACTTGATTGTTGCGTAATTCATAAAACGATAATCCTTTCGGTTAGTACAAAAATTCCCTATCTTCAAATGGCAGAACATTCACCTGTCATTCTTTTCATAAATAAAAGTTACAGGTGCAAAACTCTGCTCTTGATCTCCTTCGTCTTTCCGGTGTTCCAGAAATTCTCTCCGAGATATCCACAGGTGCGTCGGGTCACATTCATCTTGCTGTGATCCTTATTTCCACACTGAGGGCACTCCCACTCCAGATTGTCATTGAGTTTGATCTCGCCCTCGTATCCACAGACCTGACAGTAATCTGACTTTGTGTTAAACTCCGCATACTGGATATTGTCATAGATGTAGGTCACAAGCGTCTCCATCGCCTTGAGGTTGTTCATCATGTTCGGAACTTCAACATAAGAGATCGCACCACCTGTCGAGAGGTTCTGAAACTCGCTCTCAAAGCGGAACTTATCAAATGCATTGATCTTCTCACGCACATCGACATGGTAGGAATTCGTGTAATATCCCTTGTCAGTCACATTTTCAATCACACCATATTTCTGCTGGTCAATCCGCGCAAAGCGGTAACAGAGAGATTCCGCCGGTGTTCCGTAGAGTCCAAATCCCAGACCCGTCTCGAGTTTCCACGCCTTAGTCTTGTCATGCATGTACTTCATGACCTTCCACGCAAATTCCCGTCCGACCGGATCTGTGTGGCTGACACCCTTCATCAGATACGTCATCTCATAAATGCCAATATAGCCAAGTGAGAGGGTCGAATAACCATCCTTTAAGAAGCGATCAATCTTTTCTCCCTTTTTCAGGCGCGCAATCGCCCCATACTGCCAGTGAATCGGGCTCACATCGGAGAGAGTTCCAAGAAGCGCATTGTGACGGCACATCAGCGCCTCACGGCAGAGCTCGAGTCTCTCATCGAGAAGTTTCCAGAATTTTTCCTCATCGCCTCGCGCAAGAATTCCGATCTGCGGAAGGTTGATGCTGACAACTCCCTGATTGAATCGACCTTCCCACTTATAATTTCCGTTTTCATCTTTCCACGGAGACAGGAAAGACCGGCATCCCATACAGCTGAAAACATTTCCCTCATAATTCTCGCGCATTTTCTTTGCAGAAATATAATCCGGGTACATTCTCTTTGCCGAGCACTCCACTGCCATGCGAGTCACATCGTCATACGGACCACCCTTTAAGCAGTTGCACTCGTCAAGCACATAGATCAGTTTCGGAAACGCTGGGGTCACATAGACTCCTGCGTCATTCTTTGTGCCCTGAATGCGCTGTCTGAGAATCTCACGAATGATCATCACATTCTCTTCCACATACTCATCATCCGGATCAATCTGCAAAAACAGGGTCACAAAAGGCGCCTGACCGTTCGTCGTCATCAACGTATTGATCTGATACTGAATTGTCTGAACACCGGAGCGAAGCTCGTCCCGCAGACGGATTCCCACAATCCGCTCGCGCTCCTCGGCACTCATCTCATCGTGAAACTCCTCGACCAATTCCCGCTCAAATTTCTCGCGACTCCGGCGCAGATACTTTCCGAGATGCTTGACTGCCACAGACTGCCCGCCGTACTGGTTGCTTCCGACTGCTGCAATAATCTGCGTCATGACGATGCATGCGACCTGAAAGCTCTTCGGCGTCTCAATCATCTTTCCGTTCATCACCGTTCCATTGTCGAGCATGTCCGCAATATCGATCAGACAGCAGTTAAAAATTGGCTGAATAAAATAATCGGCATCATGGAAATGCAGAACCCCGTTCTCATGCGCGAGAGTGATCTTCTCCGAAAGAAGCAATCGTTTCGTCACATCTCTCGACACCTCTCCCGCAATATAGTCTCTCTGCGTTGACGCGAGCACGGTGTTCTTGTTGGAGTTCTCCTCCGCCAGCTCCTTATTCTCATTGCGAATCAATTTCAAAATCGATTCATCCGTTGTGTTGGTCTTCTGAAGCAGTGCACGCTGATAACGGTAAAGCATATATTTCTTCGCCAGCATATATTTGTTGTGCCCCATCATCTGTCTCTCGACCAGATCCCGAATTGTATCAACCGGAATCACATCCTCTGCCTGCTCTTCCACACAGCGAATCGTCTGCTCCACAAGCCCTGCATCTGCCTGCTCAGATTCCTCTACCGTCTCATTTGCTCTGCGAATTGCCGCCCGGATCTTGTTGGCATCATAAACCGCGATTCTTCCATCCCGTTTCTGTACTTTCATCCCCGCTCGTCTCCCAACTATATATAGTTATTTTCCACGTTCATGTATCAATATATAGTATTTATATATGACACTGCAAGTCCTATTATACGAGGAGAATTCCACTTTGTCTATATGCGGATTCCATAAAAAATTCTGTCTCCCGTCTCGCATGCTCCCGCCTTTCCGGCGATACGCCCCTTAAAACCGACCTTTTTCCGACTATACAAAAAGCCGAAAACGAATAAAATCAATCTTGTCGAAGAGAAAATCTCTGCGTATAATAACACTCAGATAACAGAAAACCGGAGGATACAACCAATCATGCAATTACTCAACAACAACCTGTCTGTTTTCATTTTGATCCTTGTCCTTGCGGGTGTTCTTGCACTCTTATGGCATCGCTTTACAAACAGCCCTGCCGGACAGTTTTACAAGACCACCTACCACAAAATCACGCACAATTCCTATCGGAAAATCCAAAAGGACAAGGGTGCTTACGGCGAATATCAGATTTATCAGAATCTCGCCTCCTACGAGAGAGACGGCGCTCATTTTCTCTTTAACTGCTATCTCCCATGGCGTTCCGGGGAGACGACCGAGATTGACGCACTGATGATTCATCACAGCGGAATCTATGTGTTTGAGAGTAAAAATTACGGAGGCATAATCGCAGGAAAGGAAGCCGACGAATACTGGACGCAGACATTGCCGGCAAAGGGACATTCGATGACGCAGAACACTTTTTTTAACCCAATTTTGCAAAACCACTCCCATATTTCCTGTTTAAAAGAGCTTCTGTCCAGAGAAGCCCGTGAAATTTTTGCGCAAACAAGCAAAAAGACAACAAAAAAAGAGGTACCCATCCACTCGGTCATCGTCTTTTCTGATCACTGTGATTTGAAATCCGTTCCCAGACGGACGACGGAGAGTGTCACGGCAACTTACCGCACTCTGCCAAAAATCGTCGCTCCGATCGCATCAAAAAAGCGCTATGCGTTGAGTGCAGAAGAGGTTTCTCAGATTGCGAAGCTCCTCTATCCATGCACACAAGCCAGCACAGCGCAAAAACATCGTCATGTTAAGTCGGTTCAAAAACGGGTAAATTCCTCTCAGAATGCCGGTAAATCCTCAAAATCTTCTACACACCGGAGGACTCAATCTCACAGGTAAATCCGGCATCCGTGACTGCCTTCACAGTATCGGAAATTCCCTGACCACCGGCAGTTAAGTATCCCGATGCAAAGATCGAATCGACAACGCTCAAAAGCTCCTTCTCTCTTCCCTTGAAATAGATCTCACGTCCTGCCGCACAGCGGATATCGGTCTGCGGAACGAGAAGGCGCGCAAGGCAGAGCACTTTCAGACCGTATTCCGGTGTCAGAATCGAGGTATCGATCCCCTCAAGCGGGGTGCCCGGAATCGGGATCAGGAAATTGATCGGAAGTGCCTGCGGGCGAATCTCGCGAAGGTCGAGAAGCATGTCGACAACATCCTCCTTGCTCTCTCCCATTCCAATGATTCCACCACTGCAAATCTCAAATCCAAGTCTCTGAAGCATGCGAATATTCTGCACGCGCTGTTCGTAAGTGTGTGTCGTACAGATATTGTGATAGTAGGAGCGACTGCTGTTTAAGTTGTGGTTGATTCGGTCAAGACCGGCATCTTTGAGCATCAGGGCCTGCTTTTCGGTCAGGAACCCGATTGAACAGCAAAGATGAGTTCCCTCCGCCTTCATCACGCGGATTTTCTCTGCAAGTTCCTCGATCTCAGCATCGCTAAATCCCATTCCACTCAGTCCAATACAGTGGCGGGAGAGATGATTCTCCTGAACAAACGTATTGTCGCGGTAGAGCTTCTCATCTGCAACCCACTTGTACTTGTCAATATCCGCCTGAGAACGGCTCGACTGTGCACAGTACGCACAGTTCTGAGAACAGTTTCCGCTTCTCGCATTTGTCAAAATATGGATGCTCACGCGATTTCCCTTGTACTTCGTCCGCAGATTTCCTGCGACGCGCATCAAATCGCCAAGTCTCTCATCCGGCAAATTAATCAGTGCAATCGCCTCATCTCTCGTCAGATTCGGTTCCTCCTGAGCAAAAACCTTTGCATAGATCTCCTCGTTATTTACAGAATTTTTCTCGGCAGTCATGAACAAATTCCTCGCTTTTCTCTATTTCTTCATAGTCTTCTTATGATTTCTTTTTTACAATAATAATAAACTTTATCACGAACTGCCATCTATGTCAACTTGTAATTCGATTTATGGTTTACAAGTTTCCCGATCATCGACTCAACGATCGATCAGCTTCTCAGCTCAATTCCGTAAGTCTTATTCAACTGCTTTAAGATCTTCTTTACATATCCGTCCACGGTATCAGCGCCGAATGCCTCATCCTTCGGAGTGAACAGAACGGTAAATGCCATAGACTTCTTGTTGGAAAGGATCTGCTTGCCCTCATATACGTCAAAGAGGGTGACATCCTTTACAAACGGGCTTGCCTGGTAGATGCACTCCTCAACCTGTCCACAGGTGATGTCCTTATCCATGACAAGAGCCAGGTCGCGCTTCTCCTCAGCAAACTTCGGAAGCGGTTCAAATACCGGTGCCTTGCCATACCACTTCTCAAGCGCCTTCATGTTGATCTCCAGAACGTAGGCATCCTCACGCATTGCCTCTTCCTTCATGATCTCATATTTTACCTTTCCAAAGTAACCGATCTTTTCGCCCTCGCAGAGAATGCTCGCCGTCTGATACGGGTGCAGGAACGGTTTCTCGGTTCTCTCATAGGTGAAGGAGATGTGCAGAACATCTGCAACGGTCTCTGCCATTCCCTTTAAGGTGAAGAAGGACTCGTCCTTACCAAATGCACCGATGCACAGCGTCTCACGCTCCTCCGGGTACTCCGTCAGCGGAAGTGCCTTCGGGATAAATGCATTTCCGATCTCGAAAATACGACCCTCGAAAATTCCTCTCTTCTGGTTGCGTCCCATCGCATGAATCATCTGCGGTGCAAGCGTCGTTCTCATCAGGGAGAGATCCTCGTTGATCGGATTCATGATGCGGATTGCGTGACGCTCCGGTGCATCCTCTGCAAATCCCATTTCATCAAGGTCTGCCGGGGAGAAGAAGGAATAATGGATTCCCTCAAAAGCATCAACACTGCACAGCGCTCTCTTCACCTTCAGAATCGTCTTCTGGCGCAGATTGCTTCCACCGATCGTTACCTTTGCAGTCGGAAGGAAGGTAGAATTGATGTGCTCATAGCCATACATACGGATAACTTCCTCAGCGACATCCGGGTAATCCTCCATATCCTCACGGTATGCCGGGAAATGCATCGTCAGCTCATCGCCATTGATCTCCGGCTGGAAGTTCAGACCGGTCAGAATGCGAAGAATATCCTCGTCCGGAACCGTGATTCCGAGAACGCCATTTACCTTCTTGATGCTGGTCTTGAAGGTAACCGGCTCTAAGGAATTTCCGGTGTTCACATTCCTGTGAGTCTTGGAAACCTTTCCTGCTCCAAGCTCTTCCACAAGATGCAGGGCGCGCTTCATTGCCATCTCAGTTGCGTACTCATCGACACCTTTGGAGTATCTCTGGCTTGCATCAGAAGACTGACCAAGTGCACGGGAGCTTCTACGGATGTTGTCGCGGGCAAATTTTGCAGATTCGAACATAACCTCAGTTGTCGTGTCACGGATCTCGGAATTCAGACCACCCATGATTCCTGCAAGAGCAACCGGCTTCTTGCCGTCACAGATTACAAGGTTGTTCGGATTTAATGTGAACTCCTTCTCATCGAGAGTCACGATCTTCTCACCCTCGATTGCACGTCTCACGCAGATTGCATTGCCCTCAAGGTAATCGCAGTCAAATGCGTGAAGAGGCTGACCAAGCTCTCTCATGATGTAGTTTGTAATATCAACGATGTTTGAGATCGAATTGTTGCCGACAAGAGCAAGTCTTCTTCTCATCCATGCCGGAGACTGACCCAGCTTTACATCGTATACATAGTGTGCAAGGTAACGCGGGCACAGATCCTGTGCCTCAACGGTAACCTCGAAGCCTTCCTTCTCCACCTCAGTCTCGGTGTAATCGAGTGCCGGCATCTTGAGTGGCTGACCGAGAGCCGCAGAAACCTCTCTTGCCAGACCGAAGATGCTCTGGCAGTCCGGACGGTTTGCAGTGATCGAAACGTCAAAGATCCAGTCGTTCAGTCCGGTGATCTCTTTTACATCTGCACCAATCTCGGCATCCTCCGGCAGAACGAGAAGTCCGCAGTAACCGGCGCCCGGATACAGATCCTCATTTAAGCCAATCTCCACGCCGGAGCAGAGCATACCGTAAGACTCATATCCTCTGAGTTTGCCCTTCTTGATCGTCACAACGCCCTCGATCGTGACATGATCCTTTGCAGTTGCATAAACTTTCGCGCCGACCATCGCAACCGGATACTTTCCGCCTGCCTTTACATTGTCAGCTCCACAGCAGATCTGAAGAAGCTCCGGTCCGCCTACATTTACCTGACATACATGGAGATGAGTCTCCGGAATCGGCTCACAGGACTCCACATAGCCGACAACGATTCCGCTGATGTCCTTTCCCACCTGCCATTTTTCTTCTACCTCAAATCCACAGTCGAACAATTTTTTCTCCAGCTCATCTGCGGAAACATTGATATCTACATAGTCATTTAACCAGCTTAACGGTACAAGCATTTCTAATCCTCCTGTCCTGATCAGTCATCGATCTGATCCAGCACACGCAGATCAGACTCAAACAGCATTTTGATATTGTTAATGCCATATTTCAGCATTGCGATACGCTCCAGACCCAGACCGAACGCAAATCCGCTGTACTTCTCGGAATCAATTCCGCAGTTCTCGAGCACTTTCTTGTTTACAACGCCTGCGCCGAGAACCTCAATCCAGCCGGTTCCCTTGCACAGTCTGCATCCCTTGCCTCCGCACTGGAAACAGCTCACATCAACCTCAACAGACGGCTCCGTGAACGGGAAGTAGGACGGGCGAAGTCTGGTCTTGGTGGACTCACCGAAAATTCTCTGAACGAACATATCAAGCATGCCCTTCAAATCGCAGAGCGTGATGCCCTCATCAACGACAAGACCCTCCATCTGGCTGAACATCGGAGAATGGGTTGCATCGTCATCGGAACGGAATACTTTACCCGGGGAAACGACCTTGATCGGCGGTTTCTTTGCTTCCATGACATGAACCTGACCTGCGGAAGTCTGGGTACGAAGCAGGAACTCCGGAGACAGATAGAACGTATCCTGCATGTCACGCGCCGGGTGATCCTGCGGGGTGTTCAGTGCAGTGAAGTTGTAGTAATCGGTCTCGATCTCCGTTCCCTCATACACCTCAAATCCCATCGATGCGAAGATGTCGGTCAGCTGATTGCGAACGGTCGTTACCGGATGCAGGTTGCCGTAGCGGATCTTTACCGGAGGCATCGAGATATCAATCTTCTCAGACTTATATCTCATCTCCTGCTCCTTCTCCTTCAGCTTCTGATCCAGCTCGTCAAAGAATTCGTTTGCCCACTCCTTTGCGCTGTTGATCGTCTTACCGAACTCTGCCTTCTGATCGTTCGGAACGTTGCGCATCTCCTTCATCAGAAGACCGATCTTACCCTGCTTGTTGTCCAAAAAGGTCTTCTTGAACTCATAGACACTTCTCGAAGTCGTCAGATCATCTGCGCCCTCACGGATTTTTTCTTTGATCGAAGCGATCACTTCATTCAGCTCTTTTAAATCCTGCATGATTTCTCTCCTTTTCTATTACTGTGAAACATGTTCTGCAATCCGCACATCCAGCTTTGACTTTGTGGAAATTTAACTTTGTGGAAACAAAAAAATCCCTCTGCACAAATGTGCAAAGGGACGATTAGACAATAATTCTACCGCGGTACCACCCAGCTTCCTGCAAACAGATAAACCCTACTCTGTCACAGACACTTTCCGGTGCGTAACGTACACCAAACGTCAATGCCTACCCAACCACTCTTTCTCTCGGTATTCAGCAATGAAGCTCCCGTGGGAAATTCGGATATCTGTCTGAACGGAAAGGGGCTCACAGCCGACGACCTCTTCTCTCTGACCGGAAACAGTATCTTAAAAACACGATCTTCGCTTTTCTTAAATATTTTCTTAAAATAAATTATGATTGCAGATATGACTGTCCGAAACTAATATGAGTATCCTGGTATCCTGATTTTCCTACCATTCTTTACGCTTCAATCCTCACATCGTTCGAAACAATTCATAGTCTATGATTCATTCTACTCATTTCAGTCAGAAAAGTCAAGTTTTTTTCAGCGTCCCATCAGCATAGCCCCTTTTTTGCGATCCGCCCTGTCTGCATCTCATTTCACTGTTTGATTTTTTCTCCCCACCGGATTTCTACAACTCTGTAAAACAGTTTGTCCCAACTCCCTTTCTTTGCTCTGCCTCCCGAATATATTCCAAGACGCAATCTTTCAGCTTCTGCATATTTTCTGAGAGTGCTACGCCTTTCTCCGTCCCCATTCCCAGTTCGCGAAGGCTTCTCGGCGTGACCGGGACACAGCAGACATCATCCGTATTTCCACGGATCATCAGCTCTGACATCATCGAGATTCCAAGTCCTTTTCCCACCATACGGATCACCGTCTCATCATCGACATAGACGGTCTGCTCTTTTGCCTTGACCCCGGCTTCCCCAAATGTCCTGTGCACATCGATGTCAAATCGACCGTAGGGCATCAGAAAATCTTTTCCCTCAAATTCTTTCAGCGGAAATTCTCTCCGCCCCTCAAGCGGATAATTTTTCGGCAGGATCGCATAGAGAAGTTCCTGATAGAGCGGTGTCCATTCGCATTTTCCCACGTCCTGCCGACTTGCAAAAATCACATCGGTCTTTCCTTCCTCAAGCAGTTCAAACGGCTCGAGCGCGTGATCCACCATGCGCAGATCCACATCGACATTCGGGCAGATTCGTCGAAACCGATAAAGAATTTCCGGCATCCAGCACATCGCCATACTCGCATAGGCCGCAATGCGGATCGTCTCCATCTGCTGTTTCGCGATCGCCTGAATCCGATTTTCCAGATTCGCATTCGCCTGCAAAAACTGTCGGATCGCCGGCACAAGCTCCCGCCCCTGCTCCGTCAGAGAAATCCCGTTATGACTCCTGACAATCAGCAGAAATCCGATCTCCCGCTCCAAGCTGTTCACAAGATGAGTCAGTCCCGACTGCGTGTATCCCACAACTTCCGAGGCCTTGGAAAAGCTCCCTAAATCCACCGCCGTCATCAAAATCTCCAGTTTTTTTGCATCCATCTATTTGTTTTGTCGCCTCCTTCTGCTCTGTTTGGGTTATTGCGTGTTCTTCTGTGCATTTATCGCTATGACAATGGATATTACACTTTGTCATACTTCTATTATAAAGATGGATTTCCCAAACTGCAAGTTGGAGCTTACAATGAGTATTATATAAAGATTTAATATGTAACGAATCGTACAACGAATATAATGAGGTGATTTTTATGATAGAACAAAGACAACTCTCCCATCTTTCCTTCAGTCAACGCACTTTGGTGGCTGTCACTCTGTTTGGCATGTTTTTCGGTGCCGGAAATTTGATTTTCCCGGTTCATCTCGGACAGCTTTCCGGTCGCAATCTTTTCCCCTCTATGATCGGCTTTATCATCACTGCGGTGGGAATTCCGATTCTCGGCGTTGCATCGATCGGCAACACACACTCCGACGGACTTCAATCGCTCGCGTCAAAAGTCGGCAGACGGTACAGCTACGTTTTTACCTGTCTGCTCTACTTGACGATCGGTCCGTGCTTTGCGATTCCAAGATGTGCGACGACATCCTTCACAACCGGAATTGCTCCGATGCTTGGGACTCAGATTTCGGAGCGTTTCGCTCTCTTTCTGTTTTCCGCCATCTTTTTCGGACTGGTACTGTTTTTCTCCTTAAAACCGGGAAATATCACACTCTGGATCGGAAAAATCATCAACCCGCTGTTTTTATTTTTCCTCGCAATCCTGATTTTCTCTGCCCTGCTTCATCCGAGTATTTCGATCGCTTCCGCGATTCCGGATGCCTCTTATGAAAGCGGTGCTCTGTTTCACGCATTGTC
The DNA here is from genome assembly GCF_983179755.1 of Brotaphodocola sp. Lineage (NCBI taxonomy): Bacteria > Bacillati > Bacillota > Clostridia > Lachnospirales > Lachnospiraceae > Brotaphodocola > Brotaphodocola sp. The sequence continues at coordinate 45,293 of NZ_CFAHBC010000018.1, forward strand.
TGAAGGATACGGAACAATGGATGCGATCGCCGGTCTCGCCTTCGGTATCGTCGTCATCAATGTGATTCGCCAGATGGGTGTGAACGAAGATGACGCTGTCGCAAGAGAAGTCCTGCACTCCGGCATCCTCGCCGGACTGTTGATGGCATTGATCTACATGCTGACAATCCTGATCGGCGCACAGTCACTCGGACTGTTTGCCGTTTCTGAGAATGGAGGAATCGCGCTTTCCCAGATCTCAAGCCATTATCTTGGCAAAGCTGGCATGCTGATCCTCGCCATCACAATCACATTTGCCTGCTTAAAGACCTCAATCGGACTCGTGACAAGTTGCGCTGAGACTTTTGAAAAAATGTTTCCAAACCGCCTGTCCTACACTGCCTGGGCGATTCTGTTTACCGCGTTTTCATTTTTTATCTCAAACATGGGGCTCTCGACGATCATCCGCTACTCCGTGCCCGTGCTGATGCTGATTTACCCACCGGCAATCACGCTGATCCTGCTTGCACTGTTTGGAAAATATTTTGAACATAATCAAAATGTTTATCTCTGGGTCACTGTATTCACCTGGTCAGCTTCGTTGTTTGATTTTTTGGGGTCACTTCCAAAACAGCTCCAAATGGCGCTTCACCTCGACCTTGCTGTGGAATTTGCAGAGAGATTTCTGCCATTCTTTGATCTGAATCTCGGCTGGATCGTCCCGGCGCTGATCGGACTGATCGTTGGACTGATGGTACAGAAGAAAGAAACGCTCGTGAATGTGGGGATGAATTTTTAAGAAAAAGAGATGGAAAAAAGATCTTGCAATAGTTTAATTCCAATTGCAGGATCTTTTTTCATAAACCATTCAAGTATCCTGCTTACTGATATCCTCCAGCAATTCCTGCAAAATATTCTCCTGATATCCTGACAATCGTCTCTCTTTCACAACTTCAGCTGTCTCTTTCAGTTGTGGATGACAGATATATTCTAGCTTGCTAATTCCAAGATCACTAATTCTTTCTCCTGAACAACTTTTTTCATAATCTCCTGGAGACATTCTCCATATATGAATTCCATCTCCAAATTTTTTCCAAAGTCGCTCTGCAATCTGGATTCCATCTGGATCAATGTCTCCACTGTAATAAATTTGCATATCACTTTTCAAGATCATCGGAATCAGGATCTGTACAACAGAACGTGGTTGCCCTGCTGTGCACAACAATATAGGGTCCCGATTCCGTAAATGGTGAATCAGATACGTAAAAACCATCTCATTCTCTACAATATACACCTTTTTCCCTGAAGCTCGCACACCGATCACTCCACACATGTTTTCCATTGTAATCACATATGGTTCTTTTCTTCTGCAAAAAGCTACATATGCAGGATGCCATCCTTCTTTTGTTTCCAGTTGCAATCCATATGCGTGTACCATAGAAGATATATTATCCGGAATGATTCCTGCACTTTGCAAAAGTTCTCTCCAATTATGGGCATTTGAAGGAAAGTTTACACCTTTGCAATAACTGATCCCATGTGTCAAAAGGATTCCTCCCACACTTCCGCGATCAAAGTAATGAGGATTATCCGATACATCAGCAGAGAAAACTGCCAGAGGACTCTCCGTCGCTTCTGCTTTCATTTTCTCCAGTTTCAAAAGAGCATTTCCCACCTGGCTTATCAACACTTCTGCTGATTGGGGATCTCTGCCATATTCTCTTATAATTATTTGATACCCATATTTCTTAGAGCTCCTTACTGCTTCCAGCCATTTCACAGCGATGGAATCTTTTCCAGCTTTTTCAGAAAAACATTCCTGGATTTTATTCAGAAACATCTCTTTTTGCTTCTGATTTTGTTCTGCTTCCATCTGATTTGTCTGCAATGGTTTTCCAAAATATGCTTCCAGAACTTCTTTCATCTCAACAGGTGCGTATCGCGTTTTTTGTAATCCTGCCTCAAATTCAGCAAAGGAAAAATGAATGGTATCCTCAAGAAATCTCCTTCCAATGATACTGCTGATTGCCTTTCGTTCTTCTTCCGAAGTATCTTTTAACGTGATTCTTCCGGCTACTCTTCCGTAAGAACGCCATTTCTTCCACAATTCCTGGAAACACCGATGATACGCATCGCGACATCGAAAATACTCCACACATTCCTGGCTATTGTTCATCAAGAATCCTCTCTTTTCCGTTCCATGTATAGCGAATCACCGAAATCGTTTTGGAATTTTGCGGTCTGAGAAGCTCTGCAATCCTGAGACCTTTTACGGTTTCAAAGCACCCCCACAACGCCTGTGAGTTAATAATATAGTCGAAGTCCAGTTTATGAACCAGCTTAAACATACTGCTGATATTTTTGTCATCTACTCCGGCAAATGCTTCATCCAAAGCAATCATGCGTGGATGATCCTGCTTTTCTGCTTTTTTATACTGCGCATTTACGGCTGCAAACAACGGGACATACATCGCCATCGCTTTTTCTCCACCGCTGAAACGGTTAAATGCCGCATTGGTGAGAGGTTTCTTCTGTTCTTCACCGCGCCTGAAATACATATGAAACTCAAACCATTTTCGATAATCCAGCGCATCTCTCACCAGTTCCATGTAGTTGATCATGCCATCGCTTTCTTCCAGCTTCATCTTTTCTGCTCGGATCTTACTGCGGAAATGAGTTGCTACCTTCTCAATATCCTCAATCGTCAAAAGTTCCCAATCACGAAGTAAAATTTCTTCCAGCTCATTGGTATCCAGCTCTTCTCCATTTTCTGCCCTACAAGGTTTCCAGTCCAGTGAGAAGCTGAGTCCCATAGAGGTATCCATTTCCCTCATCAACTTTGACATATCTGCAACCCATTTTCTGCTCTCCGCAATTTTATCCGTAAGTTGTTGACTGATTGTCTGAGAAAGAATATCTTCAAACAGTTCCCTGTCCTTTTTCTGAATCAGCAATTCTGTCTCATCAATGGCGATCTTTAATATTTTATAAAACTCTTCCAGATAAACTTTCTTCCCTTTCCAGGTAGATACAATCCGCACACGATTTCGCAAAATACTACTGTTTTGAGTTTCCATAACAGAACCCGATTCAAAACAGTTTTCAATCGAAGTTCCATAATTCGTCAGACTTCCATTATGGCGCTGATATACCTGATATAAGGACTGGAACAGATCTGCTGCTTCGCGGTTTCTGTCGTTCTCACGCATCATTTGAACCGCTGTTTTCGCACAGTCTGCCAAAGAACGATTTTCACGTTCCATAAGCAAATTCAGAGAAAGTTCTTCCTCGAAATAATTTTTCAGCATCGTTTCAAGAGAAATTTTTTGTCTCAGATTTTCCTTCTGTATCGGTTCATTCTTCACCATTCTTTCTCTGTTTGCTCTCAGAACCGCCAGTTCTTCTCTTACAGTACCACATTCTTCCGTAATAAACGTAATTTCTTCTCGAAGTTTTTTCAGTCTGTTTGCTTTTTCTACAATGTCCGGACGGTTTAAATATTCTTCATACTGGTGAATCTGGACATCAAATTGCTTAACTTTTGTGCTGTATTTATCTCGTTCAAAAAAAGCATCATCCATACGAGCCTGATTCTCTTCGATTGCTTCTTCCTGAGAAATACCTGCTCTCTTCTCATTTTCAAGTTTCAGTAAGCACTGACAAATTTCCTGACAGAGGCTTCTGTATGCTTCCAGTGCATCCATTGCCTCTTTGTATGCCTCTCCCGTTCTTCCATACGGAAACGACTTACATGTATGCAACACGATCTGATACTGACTGTTCTTTTCTTCAGCAATCTTCTTTTCCAGTACTTCCTTCTGATTATATTCATCCGTTATCCGGGCTAGCAATAACCGACCGTCTTTTTCCTGATCCAGTGCCATATTAATCTTCGTAAATCCAGGCAAGTTCTGATATTCCCTTTGAAGAATTTCCAATTTTTTCTTCCATTCTTCTATCTCTTGTTCCAGCTCAGTTAATTTTTCTGTCTGAATTCGGATCATCTCTTCCAACTCACGGATTTTTTGTTCCTTCCGCCGTTTTCTCGCCAAAAATCCCACAAATTCTGCATCACCCGCCTTATCTGCCCGACCAAGCAACATCCCCTGCTGAAACCATCCATCTGTCCCAAGATAATTTCCAGTTTCTGATTTTTCCTCTTCATAAATATTGCTGAGAATCCGTCTGACGGACTGTTGCAACTGTGGTTCCAATTCTTCACTGACGACTAAGGAATCAAATCTGGACATTCCACTTTTTTCCGCATAAAGCACCGTGTCAAGAAACTCCGGACACTGTGTCCGAATTCGCTCTAAATCACACTCTGATACGACCAACGCATCCAGAATTCCCGAATGTTGTAATTGAGCTTCTAATCTTGCGCAGGAATGAGAATCCAGATTTTCCGAAAATTCTACGGTCTTGTAAAAAGGCACTGCCGTAATGCCCGATTTTTCCAGAGCAATTCTCGATGTCTTTGTCTCCTCAGAACGTTCCGGTTCCAATTCCTCCTGCCTGAAAGCCTCTGAAAGTTCTTCTTTCGCTTTTTTCAGGATTCCCGACTGAATGTTCCGTTCATTCTCTCTGTTGTTTTTCCGGTCAAGTAACTGTTGCCTCTGTTCCTCATACGATTTCCGAAAAAGTTCCTGAATTTTCCCTGCGTCTTCTACCGACTGGTATTCTTTCATTTTTTCTTCTGCTTCCTGCAAAAGGGCAGAACTCGGATGCCACTGAACAGATTGTTTTTCCAGTTCAAAAACATCTGTAATCCACTGATCGATGCACTCCAAGACCTGATTCTGTGCATCCAACAGTCCCTGACTCTTATTTTCTTTTTCTTTTTTCAGAGACTCCAGTTCTTCCAGCACTCTGTCATATCGTCCGGCTATATCTTCATACTGCCTTATCACCCGCTGGCATTCTTCCATGAGTTTTTTTCGTATCTCAAGTCCTTTTGCAAGTTCCTCTGCATACTCCTGATTTTCCTGTTCCAATACCTGCGTCCATTGTCCGTGCTGTTCCCACTGTAAAATTCTCTGTTCTTCTTCTAACTCCTCTTTGAATTCTGCAAGATGCTCTCTTCTCTCCTCCAACTGATCCTGAATTCGTTTCAGCTGTTGTTCTCCCTGCCATATTTTTGTATTATAATCCTGAATTTTTCCATTCCAACGCGTCTCATCTTCAAATGCTGTGTTTCTCTGTTTTTTTGCATCTTCCAGTTTACGGTCAATTCCTTCCAGATCCATATCTAAAAGCCCGTTTCGTTCTGTTTCTGCCAAAATTTTCCGTTCTTCCAGTTCTTTCAGATATTGCGTTTTCTTCTGACAGGAATCTTCTGTCTGATGCAGTTCCCGTTCCTGTTGATCCAATTCCTTCTGCGCTTCTTCTACTTCCTGCTTTTTCTGTAAATATGCCTGAGCTTTTTTTGCCAGCATATACTGATTATAGCGCGTATATTCATTTCGGATGATTTTGATGTCCGCAAATGCACGGTTCAGCATTTCCAGACTGTCCTGTATCTCATCCATTTTCTCCATGGCATCTACCATAGCCCTCAAATCTTCATCCGTCAGAGTCTGAAGCGAATCATTCAAAATTTCATATACTTTTGTAGGTTTAAATTCTTTAGAAAGTTTCGGTGCCCGCACTTTTACAAGCAGCCTGATAAACTGCTCATATTGCTCTTCTTTGCGGAAACCAAAAATATACTGATTCACATGCTTTTTATATTCACTCTGGCTGTCTGTGAAAAAGTTCTCCTCTCCAAGAAGAGTCTTCATTTCACGTTTGTCCAGAGGAATTTTGCTTGTTCCAACTGTTTTGTACAACCACAGATCATATCCGATTCTCTTTCCATCCAGAATTACAAAGCCCCAGAAATCCATCGGTTTTCCACGTTTCGCCCGTTGACCGATTCCAATACTTCGACATTCCTCTGTGCCTTCCTTTTTGAATTCGAGAAATAAATATCCCGTCGATTCGTCTTTTTCTTCCTCACCTAAAAAGTAATATTCCATTCTTCGATCGCTGGAGCCAAATGGATCCAGTCTGCTGGGTGTACGATCTCCATCCAATACAAATGGGATAAAACTCTGCGTAGTAATAGATTTTCCGGAACCATTTTGACCTCTCAGCAGAAGCTTTCCATCCACAAACTCAAAATCTTCTTCATCATACAACCAGAAATTGACAAATCCAATTCGATTCATTTTCCAACGGTCACTCATTTTTTCACATCCCCCTTGAAATCATCTGGATAAACACCTGACAGCCTCCCTGTTACCGGATATATCACAATCTGTTCGTTCTCGCACCGAATCATAAGCCAGTCTTCCATATATTTCACTATGGTTTCCAGTAATTTTTTCTCGTCCATTTCACGAAATTCTTTGCTCCATCCGGCCAGCCATTTATCGCGACATTCATGTACCAGATCTGCAAATTTTTTTCGACTCATAAAAATCCGTTCATTTTCTGTCTTTTCCAGCTTTCCTATAGCCAGGTCATCCTGGATCTTCTGACAAACGAGAAGAACTGCCTCCGGCAGCATTGCATCCCTCGGATGTACAGTTCCATAACAATCATCATTCTCCAATGTCAGGCATGCCATGTTTTTATAAATCTCCAAGTTTCCACTCAGATTTTCTCTCAGGTATTTTGAGATCCACTGACGCTGATTTTTCAAATACAACGCATCTGCATCATCATTTTTCTCCCAGTACATAACCGGACATACCGAAAGCTGTCTGTAAACACGATTAATACGCGCAGACCCCCGATCTTCCTGAACTTCTTCAAAATCTGCCTTTTCAAAATCCTCCCATGACTGATATTCGGAAATATCCGTCGGGAAACTTGTCGCAAAATATTTGGAATACCCTGTATTCTCATACAACACTTCCTGCCCGACTTCTGCACCAAATGCCTCGCTCTTTCCCTCATACACGCGCAGCATCTGTAATTTCTCCATATACTGTAACACACGGACAAGAGATTTTCTCTGCGCAAAAGAAGTCCAGTCAACTTCCATAAAGACTTTCAACTGAGTCTCCACATAAGTGATCAATTCTGAGAGCAAAAACTGTTCCTGTTCTTCCTTGTCCTCCAGATACATCAGAACTACGCACAAAATACAGTAATCCCTGATTTCCGTAAACTCTGTGATTCCCATAAAGGCTTCCGCATGTGCAGGTCTTTTTTCCAGCTTCAGAAGATTATCCGTATAAATCAATTTCCATCCAAGCTGTTCTCTGACAAACCGCTGAAATTCTGGCATCTCTCTTTTCACTTTATAATACAGTTCTTTCTCTGTATCCTTACAGATCCAAAATCTTTCAAACAATGTTCTTATCTCATTCATGACTGTTTAAACTCCAATATATAACATGGCATAATCAAATTTCCGTCCTGACACTTTAACACACAGTTTTCTTTTTTTCGTATCAGCCGATATTCCTGTCCATACTCCGTTCTTCCCACTTTCTGTGAATTCATATTGGCCTGAGCAATCCACTGTAAAAAGACAATTCGGATCTCCTCCGTCACCGGTTCATCAATCTCAGAGAAAATAATTTTATTGTTCTTAATATATCGCATCACAATCTCTTTTTGTCTTCTTGCCTGTGACAGATACATTTCCCTCTGCAATCGCTTTTCCATCGTCTTATCTCTAAATCCGCTTTTTTCTTTCTTTTCACGGTAATTACGAGTATGAGGTTTCAACAAAAACTCACACGGTTCTTCCTCATAGATACTGCTGTTAATGGAATCCGATTCTCTCGGCTGAATTGTCTTAAAATGTTGAATTTTCTGGATTCCAAAGACATGTGCTGAAAGTTTTCCCGCTTCATTCATATCTTCACAGTTAAGAAAAAGCTGTAAGAATTTTTTATAATCATCCTTTCTGCTGATTCCCCAGTTCTGAATCTGTACAATCAGCGCTGCATTCTGAATGATACTCCGGATGACATCGTTTGTAACTTTCAAAACTTTTTTGCACTCACACTCATGCTGGTCCGAACCAATAAACCAATGTTTGAGAGAGGTCCATTTTCCATATACATTTTCCCGTATGCTGGGTTCTGCATTTCCATGAATCTCAAGAAGTGCATGAGGAATATCCAGTTCGCTCTGTATTACTTTTTCCAGAATCTGCTCTTCTATATCAGACAGATTCGTCTTCAAAATCCGTTCTATTCTGTGGGAATGGCGCTGTATTTCCTGCACAAACTCCGTTAGATACTTGATAAATTTATCTTTATGAACAACAAACTCTACGGATTTCATCAATTGTTCTGTTTTTCCTGAATAAAAATCTCTGAGATAATCCTGATAATTCTGATTTAATCTTTTGAAGTCTTCCTGCAAAAGACGCCACCATTCATTTACTTCTTTCAAAGTAGCCGTCTTCATTTCCGGAGCTTCATTCAGACTTTTTTCTAAACGTAAAAAGAAATTTGTGGAAAGATTTCCAGATTCTACAAAAATATTTTCAAGCCTGACCGTCAAACGTTCAATTTCTACTGCATATTCGGACATTGTATATTGATATTGCTTGTTTTTATAATCTGCAATCGTATAAACTCTGCCTGGATCCTGAATCGGTGTAAGATTTTTCCACTTAACGAGAGCATTTAAATCCAAAACTAACTGTTCCATCGTATAATTTTCAAATTCGTTATCCTTCTTCAGGAGATCAAAAATGTCTTCTTTATACAACTGAAAATTCATCTTCTCATATTCCCGGTAAAAGCAACGCATAATCTTGCGATATACAGGTGCATTCAAAACAGAAAGGTACGATGCCTCATCAATTTGTCCTAAGTATTCCATTTAAGAAATTCCTTTCTGAAATTTATTATCATGCTATCCCAAGCACTTACTTATATCATTCAAGTCGACACTCACGGAACGTATCACTGTGACAGTTATTGAATGACCAAGTATTCCCGCTTAGATGTCCCAAAAGAGTCTCATTTTACATCTTCTCTCTTAGCTAATGGATTCTGGTTTACTACTTGCTAATTTTATCAAATCCTTTTCGCTTTTTTGCGACCTCAATCAGTTCTTCCGCCTCATCAAAGGCTCCCGGCAGATAACTTTCCATCCACTCTTTTCCCTCTTTTTCCTGTTTCTTGATCTCTGCCCAACTCGCCTGTACCTGTTCGGAACCAGAAACATCTGTCGTTCCAAACACATGAGGGTGTCTGCGGATCATTTTTTCTGTAATTCCGTGAATCACATCTTCCAGTGCAAATAAGCCTTCTTCCTCTGCAATCTGTGCATGCATAACCACCTGCAACAGCAGATCCCCCAGTTCTTCCTTCAAATTCTCCGCATTTCCAGTTGATTCCAGAATGTTGATTCCACCAATGACTTCCGCTGCCTCTTCCACGCAGGCTGACTTGAGAGAAGCATGTGTCTGTTCCCGATCCCAGGGGCATCCATCCTTCGCCCGGAGTCTGGCAATCACCTGCACCAGATGATTCAATTCTTTATCCAACTGATCATAGTTGTGTTGATCGCATTTTTCGTTCATGCCTGTCTTTATCTCCTGTCTCGTATCTTCTAATCTCCTAACCTACTTCTGTCCCCTGTCTTCTAGTTTCCTGATAAAGCTCCTAATAAACTCATGGATTTTTACTCAAAAATATCTATCGCATTTCTTTCTTAATCTCTTTTCTCTTTGTTTTTATTATATAGTATACCGTATATTTTCACAAGCAAAGACTATCGAGTGTCCATATGTCCTCTTACCACTTTTTCGCATTTAATGATCTCAAGCCGAAATTCCTGTACTTAGCATTCATATTTATTTTCATATGAATTACTGCATCTGAAAGCTCGCAAATGTTGACCTAAATAACATAGAACAAAATTTCAATCATACGAAAACAAGGACTTGTCAATTTGTGGCAGGTCCTTGTTTTCATTACATTGCATTTTACAGATTGCAAAAAATTTTGGACGACACCCAAACTCTTATTTCCAAACTTCCTCTGCAATCTCTTTTACTAATTTTAATTTCGCCCACTGCTCTTCTTCAGTCAGCTTGTTACCGATCTCACAGGAAGCAAAACCACACTGCGGGCTCAAGTATAAACGATCCAGCGGAACATATTTCTCCGCTTCACGGATTCTTGCAATCACAGCCTCCTTGTCTTCCAGAACAGGAGACTTCGTGGTCACAAGACCAAGAACCACTTTCTTGTCGCCGGAAACCTTTGCCAACGGAGCAAAGCCACCTGATCTCTCGTCATCGTATTCCAGATAATAGGCGTTTACATTTTCCTCGCCAAAAAGCAGATCTGCTACACCGTCATAAGCACCGGAACTGAAAAACGTGGAATGATAGTTACCACGACACACATGAGTGTTGATCACCAGATCTGATGGAGCCTGTGCTACGACTTCGTTATTTAACTGAAGAAGCAGTGCCTTATAATCCTCTAATTTCTGACCCTTTCTGCCCGTCAATGCAACTGCCAGCTTTGGATTTACCATACCGCCCCATACGCAGTCGTCAAACTGAAGGTTGCGACAACCCGCCTCGTAGATTTCATTTACAAATTCCACATATGCCTTGATCACATCCTTTGCAAATGCTTCCTCTGTTCTATAAATATCAAGTGTGGTTCCGAGAAGCTCTGCACCAGTAAAGTATGCATAGAACTGACCCGGAGAAGGAATCGTCTGTTTTGCTACGGTATTTTCATCCTCCAATGCCTTCACAAATTTGAAATGTTCTACAAACGGATGATCCTTTACAGAAATCTTGCCTACCATATAGGTATCATCAATCATCGCTGCCTCTGCATCGAAAGTCGTATTTCCCTGTACGGTCTTTTTGTGCTCAATGCCCTCAAATCCCCACATGAAATCAAGATGCCAGGTAGATCTGCGGAATTCGCCGTCCGTGATCACATGATACCCGAGTTTCTTGATCTTTGCTACCAGATCACGGATGCAATCATCTTCCACAGCTGTCAGCTCTTCCTTGGTGATCTTACCTTCGTCAAAGTTCTTTCTTGCCTGCTTTAATACTTCCGGTCTTAAAAAGCTACCTACAAAATCATAACGAAATGGGGTTCTCAAATCTGCCATTGTCCTATCCTCCGTCTTTGTCAATAAAAAATCCAAGAACTATTTTTTCTAACAATCAATTTGTTAATGCGCTTTTTTTCATTGATTTGTTAATCATTGGTTTTTTAGTAATTGCTTTCCCAATGATTTGTTTATTCAGTCATCGGTTTTCTTCTTCTGTTTTTTTATCTGAGGATAGTTTAACAGTATTTTTTCACTTTGAATAATACTTCATTTTGAGACTTGGGGCTGTCGCATTAGCAAATATTTTTGCTGGGCGGTAGCCCTGCTTTATGTCAA